>JBJEQN010000110.1:0-6723 GCA_051881775.1 Oscillospiraceae bacterium
GTGGCTGGGTTATAGCTGCCTCCCTTGTCTATAGGTTGATTTGGAATTAGTATTATATATCCTGCTGAACTGTCTGATATGCTGTTCCGCCAATGCCGTTAATTCTGCTTCACGCTCAGGTTGGCGGTCGCACATGGTAAGAAGCATATACATAGGCGCATAAAACTGCAACGCCATTACATTCGGATCATATTCTTTCAGTATCCCGTTCATACAAAGCATAGCAAACATTTCCGCCTGATACGAAAGCGGCTCATCGGCATATTGCTTGGTAAAAAGCTGCGCAAGCTCATTGTCGCGGAACTGCTCGATCGTCAGCATTTTGCGGAATTTCTGTGCGTACTCATCATGCAGGAAATACATAAATAACCCCATACCCATTTTTACAAGCTCATCTTCGGAAACAGCTGAGAAAACGTCAGCGTCAGCCGCCGCATTGCTGCCGTTCATATTAAGCAAAGCCGCCTGTTTGTCGTAGCTGTTCTTCATTTCATCAAGAATAGCATTGAAAATATCCTGTTTGCTTTTATAATGCTTGTAAAGAGAAGGCGCTTTGATACCTACTGCCTCGGCTATCTGCGCTACATAAACATTTCCGTAGCCTTTCTCCGAAAACAAGGTCAGAGCTTCGTCAAGTATTCTCTTTTTTGTATTCATTCTATCTCCCCTTTAGGCTAATTTAAATTAGCTATATTATAAGCTAATTTGAATTAGCTGTCAAGAGGTTTTATACAAATAATCAATAAAACTGCAGACAAAAAATCCAAGACCTGACCGATACACAAAAACCGGTCAGGTCTTTTCTTACATTCTTATTCCGACAGCAAAAACAGAAAATCACTGAGGGTAATCCGAGATGTAGCTCACCCATTCATCATATATTTCCTCTCTTGATTTCCCTAAGCATTTTTCATAATCTTCCGTTTCAATAAGAGCCAGTACATTTTCCCAGCCGTAGGTCATATCAAGGTATTCAATATATGTATGCGCAAAGGTATATCCGCCGCAGTTTGAAAAGGTTATTGGATCGTTTGAACAGGTATCCTTATATGAGGGTATCCCAAAATTGTTAATATATTCCCTGCTGAACGGCTCTCCGTTGCTCAGATACAGGGCAGTACCCTCGGTAAGCCAGAGGTCGATGTCCTTGTTGATAACGCTGATATATGCGTGTACGATCTCGTGCAGCACAGCATATTTGTTGTTATCATAATCGTGTGCCTTGCCGGGATTGGCAGGTGATGTAAGGATAACATCAGTCCCGATATTATCTCCGATATACCAGTCCAGATTCAAAAGCGGAGCGATATATCCGTATTTCTTTGTCTGCATCGTATTCTGATGGTCATAGATATAAACATTGATATTCTGTTTCTCTGTAAAACCAAGTTTTTGGGCAATACCGCCTGTTGCTTCATCGGCATATTGGAATACATCCTTTGCAGCAGCTTCTTCCGATTCGTAATAAACGTTCACCCAACTACCGCTTAACAGCTTCATATCCGAAGTTTTTAAATTAAATGTGGGAATAAAGTTTATAAACACAGCTGCTATCAAAAAAATCACAATTCCAAGCGTTATTTTTAAGGCAAGTCTTTTTCTCTTTGACATACGACCATCCTTTCTTAACTTTTTTGCTATATTATACCACATCCACACGCAAAAATCAACCCGAAAGCCTTACAGCAGCGAAGTTTTGGCAAATACAAAGCTGAATAAGGTAACCATAGTTACCTTGGAGAGCGACCGCAGCAAGGCTTGGTGCCTTGCAAGAGAGCTTGACGACGAGTGGCTGGGTTATAGCTGCCTCCCTTGTCTATAGGTTGTTTAAAGATTAGTATACGCTTCTTCAAATTCTCTTGAATATCCGTCCGTAATGTGATATAATGTATAAAAGACTGAAAGGAGGCTGTTTATGAGCATATACACCACAAAAGAAATAGCCGATAAGGTGCGTCCCATTGCCCGTGCTTACGGCATAGACAAAATGTACATCTTCGGCTCATATGCAAGAGGAGAAGCCACCGATTCAAGCGACATTGACTTCTATGTCGAATTTTCAAAGCCTCTTGGGCTGCGCTACTGCAGTTTCTTTTCCGATATTGAAGAAAGTATGGGCAAGAGCATTGATATTATCACAAAGGACGGACTTTACAATCCCGTAACTCTGAATGCCAACGGACCTCTTATTCAAAGAATTATGGAGGAGCGAAAGTGTATATATGAATAATAAAGACTTAAACTCTGCACAGCATATGCTTTCTCATTGTGAACGGATAGAACGTTATCTTGACCGCTGCGATAACTCACTTGAAAAATTTATGAACGATGAGCTTATTCAGGATGGCATAACTATGCAGCTTCTCGCAATGGGAGAGTTGACCACTCATTTTTCCGAAGAATTCAAGAATGAATATCCGACAGAAATTGACTGGAGAAACTTCAAACAGCTGCGAAACGTCTGCGCACACCATTATGGCACTCTTGATTACAAGATAATATGGGATATTGCCACAGGGGAACTGCCGCAGGTAAAAACGTTCTTTAAAAGCATTATCGGACAATAAAAAACCAAAGTATTTAATACTAATTCCCACAAAAACAAGACCTGACCGATACACAAAACCGGTCAGGTCTTTTCATATGGTTTTATACTAATTTTCAATTGTTATATAGACAAAGTCAGCAGATAGAATATGTCCGGTCAGGTAACTGCGTTTGACCGTAGGCATATGTCAAGCTTGTTTTCAATTTTCATGGGAGTTTGACGCAGAATAGGAGTATTATAGCCGAGAATTTGTTTATAGACCGATTAATAATCAATTTCTGCAATTACCCCGAAATGGTCGGAAACAACAGGCTCGTTTACCCCGTCAAAAGCTGTGCGGCAGGAGCGTATCTTCACCTTTTCATTGCAGAGGATAAGATCTATCCTCATTCCGCCGTCCGGGTCGGGCTTGTCTCTCCAGCCATCAATCGCTCCGGGAACGGTGATGCCGCCGTCTTTTTCCTCCGCAGCGGCGTAACAATCCTGCCAGCCTCGGGAAAGCATAAGGTCATAGCCCTCTCCCCTTACCTCTGCAGGGTTGTTGAAGTCACCCATAAGCCACACCCGTTCATTCTTCGGCAAAGCTGCACAAAGCCGCTCCCACTGCTTTGAAAAGGGGTCGTCCTCATCGCCCCACCAGCCTGTATGCACGGAATAAAACCAGCCGCCCCGAGTCTTTATTCCAAGGGCTTTTCTCGTTTTCCAGTCGTTATAGTCGTCCTCTTTGCTTATCTGAATGACCGATGTTTCAAGTATTGGTTCAAGGCTGAAAATGGCTATTCCCTCGTCAAATTTATCGTAGCCTTTTTTCAGCGGCAGCCATGTCCAGTTGTACTCCAAGCCTTGCTTTCGCAGTCCTTCGCTGACCGTAAGCGCATGGTTGTCACGCCTTACCGTCACGCTTTCCCCACAGGGAGCATATTCCCCAAAAACGCCCTCTGCGGCAGGCTCGGCTATGGTTTGGTTGACCTCCTGCAAGGCAATTATATCCGGCTTTTCTCGCAAAACGGCTTCAATAAAAATTTCGGTCTTAGCCTTATAATTTTCTTCAGCCAAGCTGTGAGTATTAAGCGTAAGAATTTTCATTAAAAACACCACCCTTTTTGGAAATTTGGAAAGTTGAAAGTGGAAAGTGGAATTTTTTAAAATTCGGAATTAGGAATTCGGAATGCGGAATTATTATGAGTTTGAAGTGTGAGGAGTGGAGAGTGGAGTATTTTCAATGGTGAAAGTGGAAAGTGGAATTTTTTTGAATTCGGAATTATTATATTGACTATAATTTGCTTAAATAACGTTGATTTGGTGCGAAAAAAACGGGACGGGAAACCCGTCCCCTACATAAAAAAATGAATAACGAATAGTGAATAATGAAGAATGAATAATTGCGGTGTTCGCTGCGCTCACGGATTTAGCGAAGCGCCCATAATTCCGAATTCCGCATTCCGAATTCCGAATTTAGAAAACTCCACTCTCCAAACTCCAAACTCATAAAATGTCGTTAATATCCGATTTAAGAACATCGGCTTTCGGACCGTAAACCGCTTGTATGCCGCTGCCCTTTTTCATAAGGCTGAGAGCGCCCTCGGCTTTCCACTTGTCCTCGTCTGCAACAAGGTCGGGGTCTTTTACCGTTACCCTAAGCCTTGTCATGCAGGCGTCAACAAGGGTGATGTTCTCCCGTCCGCCCAGAAGTGCGATTATGCGCTCGGGCTGACCGTCACCCGAAGGAGCGCTGTCACGGGCGGCGTTCTCCGCTGTATCGGAATTTCCGTCGTTGTAGTTCCCAAGCCGTCCGGGAGTGGCGTAGCCGAATTTTCCTATCATAAAATACGCCGTAAAATAGCCTATGATAAAAAACACAACTACCGCAATGACAAAGTTTATAATATCTCCCCCAAGTCCTGCCTTAAACGACATTGGCAGACGGGCGGCAAACTCAATGTTTCCGAAGGAGTGCAGCCGCAGGTCAAATATTCCTGCAAGAGCAAAGGCGCAGCCCTGAAGCAGAGCGTACACGATATAAAGAGGAACTGCGCAGAACATAAACATAAACTCAATAGGCTCGGTAACCCCCGTAAGGAATACCGCCAGCGCCGTTGAAAGGAACATTGAGCGGTAATTTCTCCGCTTGTCCGCATCAACTCTGCGGTACATTGCAAGAGCAACGCCAAGAAGCAGTCCTGTTGCGCCTATCATCTGACCGACCTTGAACCTTGCAGGAGTAACGCTTTCAAGCAAAGCATTGTAAGAAGCCGTATCGCCTGCATTTTTGAAGTTGATAAGGTCTGTCACCCATGCAAGCCACAAGGGGTCCTGACCGAACACCTGCGTTCCTGCGTTTGCCCCTGTCTGTATGGTGTAGGTGCCGCCGAAGGAGGTGTAGTTCATTGGTATGGTAAGCATATGGTGAAGTCCGAAGGGCAGCAGCAGCCTTTCAAGCGTTCCGTAAATAAAGGGCGCAAGAACGGGCGATGTGTCTGCGGAATCGGCTATCCATACGCCGAAGCTGTTTATTCCAAGCTGTACTACAGGCCATACCACCGACAAAACAAGCGCCGTTATAAGTGACCAAAGTATGACCACAAGGGGAACGAACCGCTTTCCGTTGAAAAAGGACAGCGCTTCGGGCAGCTTTCGGTAGTTGTAATACTTGTTATAAACGATACCGCCCAGAAATCCTGCTATAATGCCCGAAAAAACGCCCATATTAAGGGCAGGAGCGCCCAGTACGGATATAAAGTAGCCGTCAACGCTTATTTCCTGCCCGAAAAGTGTGTGGGTAACGGCTGCAGGGTCGTCAAGCATTTCCCCCGTTACGCCGAAAACTGCGCCGGTTATGCTGTTGATAAGGATAAATGCGATAACTGCGGCGAAAGCCCCTCCTGCCCTGTCCTTTGCCCACGAGCCGCCTATTGCCGCCGCAAAAAGGAGGTTAAGGTTGTTTATTACCGCCCAGCCTATATTTTCCGCTATACTTCCTGCGGAAAGCAGAAATCCCGAATCACCGCCTGCCATTGAAATGAGCTTGCCGATGCTTATCATAAGACCTGCGGCAGGCATTACGGCAATGACAACCATAAGCACCTTGCCCAGCTTTTGCAGAAAATCAAAATTCAGACCAAGGCGGCGCTTTTCCTTTTTATCCTGCCGCTTTGGTTTATGGGGAGCATCTTCCGCAGCTTCGTTTTCCTTGTGCAGCGTAAGAAGCACGCTTTCCCCTGCCTTGACTTCGCCCAAGCTTGCCGTAATTTCCAAGCCTTCTCCGCCGCTGCATATAAGAACGGGAGTAACGGTGTTCAGCTTTTTTGATTTAAGCAGTTCAATATCAACTTCCGCAACAAGCTGACCTGCCGTAACTTTGTCGCCCTCTTTAACGTGGGAGGTAAAGCCTTCTCCGTGCAATGACACCGTTTCAAGTCCGAAATGCACAAGCACATCAACGCCGCCGTCCGTTGTGAAGCCGTAAGCGTGTTTTGTATCGGCAATGCTTGAAACAGTACCGTCCACAGGGCTGTATATCTTACCGTCGCTTGGAATAACGCCACAGCCGTCCCCAAGCACCTTATCGGCAAAAACAGGGTCGGGAACGCTGTCCAGCGGCACAGCTTTTCCGTTCACCGGCGACAGTATTTTTATTTCTTTATCATTTTCCCTATCCGGCATTTTTCAGTATCTCCTTAAAAAGATTTTCTGAATTATTATGCCGTTTTGCATACGGAATATTATTGCCAAAAATTTTGAACGGGTGCTTTTGTAAATGTTGTTAATGAAAAAGCATTTTTTTAATTTTTATGCAAAATCAACCGTTTTTGCACAAATATTAATTATTCACGCAATTTTTCGTAGGGGCGCACATTGTGCGCCCGTTGGTGAACGCTTTTGGTACGGTTTAACAGGCTTTGTTGGGGCAACCGTTACATAGTTTGTCGTGTCGCAGGAAAATGCTCGTCGCTTCGCTCCTTACATTTTCCTGCGAGGGGTACTTTGTTTATACAGGTTAGAAATAGGCGCAATTCACATTGTCGGTTCCGCAAAATTAATTTTATACACAACATTGCTTGGTTCCGATTTTTTATGTGAATTGCGCCTTTGGGATTCGTTACTTTAGTTGCTTTTGCTGTTACTTGACTGTGCACTTTACTTTTTAGGGGATTTCGCTCTCTGCGGAGAGCGAC
>JBJEQN010000111.1:0-6676 GCA_051881775.1 Oscillospiraceae bacterium
GACAGGACTTGAACCTGCGGCATCTTGGTCCCAAACCAAGCACTCTACCAAACTGAGTTACGCCCCGTTCCAAACGTGCCGTAAGACAACTTAGTTATTATACTATAAACTTCAGCTTTTGTCAAGCAGTATTTTTAAAGTATTGTCTTAAATTCAACAAAACCGTTAAATTTGTACATTTGTTACTATTAGTAAAACGCAAAAATTAAAATTTATGTCCTTTTTTATAAGAAATCCGGCTTTTACTTGTTGCAAAATTTATACTATTGTGATATAATATAAAAAGTTTATTATGTCGGGAGAGTGAAGCGTTAAAATGAGGATAAAGGGTCTGAGTCCTATGATAAACAAGGAGCTTTCGTTCCTTTTCCCAAGAGCGCTCATCCTTGACGGCATCATATACTTAATAACGCTGCCGTTTTACGGGTTCTGCATCGAAATACCGCTGGGGCTTGTCCTCGGCACGGCTGTTATGACGCTGAATTTTATCCTGCTGGGACATTCCTCCGAGCGGGCGGTGGAAAAAAGGAGCGTTTCCTCTGCAAAGAGATATATGTTCCTCTTCTACCTTATAAGATTCACTATTATGGGAATACTTTTTGCCGTAAGCGTAAAAACTCCCTATATAAACGTTGTGACTGCGGCTATACCACAGCTTTACCCCAAAATATGCTACACCTTTGACGCAGCGGTCAAAAAACGGAAGGAGGGAAAAGATTTATGAATCTGGAAGTGCAGGGTCCTAAACGGATGTTCAGCCTTATCGGAGAGGACGGAAATATTATTTTTTCCATTTCCGAATCGGTAGTCACCGGCTGGATCGTTATCCTTATCGTTCTGGCTGCCTGTCTTATCCTTACAAGGAATATGCAGAAAGTACCTGCCACAAAAAGACAGTGCGCAGCAGAATATATAGTCAAAACGGTCAACGGTATGATCGAATCCAATATGGGCAAGGAATGTATGGCTTACGCCCCCTACATCGCAGCAGTGTTTGCCTATGTGCTTCTTGGCAGCCTTATATCAATGTTAGGCTTCCGAAGCATTACAGCAGATATAAGCGTAACCGGCACTTTGGCGGTCATGACATTTGTGCTGATAACCTACAACAAAATATCCACACAGGGTATCGGAAAGTATCTTCTCAGCTTTGTCAATCCGCTGAACATCATAAGCGAGGTCGCAACGCCGGTATCTATGGCGCTCCGTCTTTTCGGCAACATCGCCGGCGGAATGATCATCACTATGATCCTTTACGCTGCTCTCGGTTCTGCCAGCGCCGCTGTTTACAGGCTCATAGGATTTCAGGCGGAAACATACTACTTCAACATATTCCAGATAGGCATTCCTGCGGTTTTGTCAATATATTTCGACCTTTTCTCCGGCGCTATCCAGTCCTATGTATTCATCATGCTTACAATGATATACATTAAAATGGGAAGAGAATAACGCCGAAACCGTTAAAAGCCCGGAACAAAGTTTTTAATTCAGAAATCAATTTGGAGGTTAAAATCTTATGGAAAATGAAGCATTATTGAACGCACAGGGTCTCGTCCTCGCAGGACAGGCTATCGGCGCAGGACTTGCAATGATCGCAGGTATCGGACCCGGTATCGGTGAAGGCTACGCCGTTGGCAAGACCATCGAAACTATCGGACGTCAGCCCGAAGTTAAAAGCTCTGTTACACCGACAATGTTCGTAGGCTGCGCCGTTGCCGAAACAACGGGTATCTACGGTCTGTTCGTTGCTATCATGCTGCTGTTTGCAAATCCGTTCCTTAAGCATCTCGGCTAAGCCGCTGTATAAGGAATAAGATCATAGAACAGGAGGCAGAACAAACCTATGACAACCAATCTGGAATTCTTTTCGATCGACCCCGTCTCGATCATAGGAACTCTTCTCAATACCTTAATTCTGTTCCTGGTTATCAAGCATTTCCTTTTCGACAAGGTGAACGCCATTCTTGAAGAACGCAAAAACGAAGTGGCGCAGACCTACGAGGACGCAGATGCGGCTCTGAAAAACGCCAAGGAGCTTGAAACGGAATATACCGAAAAGCTTGCAGGCGCAAAGGAAGAATCCGCCGAGATCATCAGAAACGCCACCAAAAAGGCTCAGCTGCGCTCCGACGAGATAATCGGAGAAGCCAAGAACGAGGCTCACGGCATCATGACAAAGGCAAACTCCGACATTGAAAAGGAGAAAAAGCGTGCCGTTAACCAGATCAAGGACGAGATCTCCGACATCGCCGTTTCCATTGCCGAAAAGGTCGTTTCAAAAGAGATCGACCCCAAGACCCACGAAGAACTTATTGAAAGTTTTATCGACGGCATCGGAGAATGATCCGGGAAAGGTAAGGTATCAATGACAGGTTCAGTCGGAAAAGTTTACTCTGAAGCTATCTTTGAACTCGCTTCCGAACAAAACTGCGCAGAAGCCGTATTTGAGGAACTTAAAAGCCTCAAAAAGATATGGCGTGAAAACCCCGAGCTTGCCAAACTTCTCAGAGAGCCTACTCTCAGCCTTAACGAAAAGCTGAGTATGACGGAGAAGATATTTAAGGGCAAGGTCTCGGAGACCGTTTATAACTTTCTGTGCGTTCTTACCGAAAAGGGTCGTGCGGACTGTCTTCCCGAAATTGCGGACGCTTACAAGGAAAAATGGTACGAGGCAAGCGGTATCGCAGAAGTCACCGTTACCACCGACGCTCCGCTGACGAATGAACTGAGAGAAAAACTTGTCAAAAAGCTGGAAAAGACCTACGGCAAGAAAGTTCTTCTCAAAGAAAAGATCGACAGCTCAATTATGGGCGGCATTGTGGTCAATTACGGAAACACTATGCTTGACGGCTCCGTAAAGACCCGTCTTGAAAACGTGCGGAAGCAGATCAAAGGTATTATAGCTTAAAAAAGCCGGCTAAAAAACCGGTTTGACCCCAAAATACAATTTTTTGCAGTCATAAGAAATCATTATACGAAAGTTGGTGTAATTAATGGATTTACGCCCGGATGAAATTACCGGTATCATAAAAGAGCAGATCAAAAACTACTCCTCAAAGATAGAATTGTCCGACACCGGCACAGTAGTTACCGTCGGCGACGGTATCGCAAGGGTACACGGACTTGAAAAGTGTATGTCCGGCGAGCTTCTTGAATTTGAGGGCGGAGTTTATGCTATGGCGCTCAACCTTGAACGTGATTTTGTCGGCGCAGTTATGCTGGGTTCCGACGCTGATATCAAGGAAGGCGACACGGTAAAGCGTACAGGCAAGATCATGTCCGTTCCCGTAGGCGACGAGCTTCTCGGAAGAGTTGTTAACGCCCTCGGTCAGCCTATCGACGGCAAGGGAGCTATCCTTACGGACAAAACTATGCCTATCGAAAGAACTGCTCTCGGTATCATCACAAGAAAATCCGTAAACCGTCCTCTCCAGACGGGTATCAAAGCAATCGACGCCATGATCCCTATCGGAAGAGGTCAGCGTGAACTTATCATCGGCGACAGACAGACAGGTAAGACCGCTATCGCCCTTGATACTATCATTAATCAGAAGGGTCAAGACGTTATCTGTATCTATGTTGCTATCGGACAGAAGCGCTCCACCGTTGCAAACGTTGTTGAGACCCTTGAAAAGAACGGCGCTATGGATTATACCATAGTTGTTTCCGCTACAGCATCGGAGCTTGCTCCGCTTCAGTACATTGCGCCCTATTCCGGCTGTGCAATGGGCGAATATTTCCTTGAACAGGGCAAGGACGTGCTCTGCGTTTACGACGACCTGTCAAAGCACGCAGTAGCTTACCGTACACTTTCCCTGCTGCTTAAAAGACCGCCGGGACGTGAGGCTTACCCCGGAGATGTATTCTATCTCCACTCCCGTCTGCTTGAACGTGCCTGCTGCCTGAACGAAAACTACGGCGGCGGTTCACTTACTGCGCTTCCTATTATCGAAACGCAGGCAGGCGACGTTTCGGCTTATATCCCTACAAACGTTATTTCCATTACAGACGGTCAGATATTCCTTGAAACAGACCTTTTCAATGCCGGCATACGTCCTGCCGTAAACCCCGGTATCTCCGTATCCAGAGTCGGCGGTGCTGCTCAGATAAAGGCAATGAAGAAGGTTTCAGGCTCATTGAAGCTGACCTACTCACAGTACCGTGAGCTTCAGTCCTTCTCACAGTTCGGTTCCGACCTTGACAAGGACACAAAGGATCGTCTTGCCCTCGGTGAAAGAGTTGTTGAAGTTCTCAAGCAGAACAGAAACTCCCCTATCGCCGTTGAAAATCAGGTGCTTATCATCTATGCCGTAACCAACGGCTTCCTTAAGGAGATCCCTCTGGAGCTTGTTCAGGAATTCCAGGATGAAATGTTCACCTATATTGCCGAAACACATCCCGATATTACCGAATCCATTAGAACGACAAAGGTTCTTTCTCCCGAAACGGAAGCGGAGCTTAAAGGCGCTCTTGCCGACTTCGTAAAGAAGTTTCTGTCAGAAAGAGCGTAAACATCTGTCCCGTTAAAACGGTAAAGAAAGGATCGATCAGATATGGCTTCGGGCAATATGAAAAGCATAAAAAGGCGTATAAAAAGCGTCGAGTCCACATTGCAGATAACCAAAGCAATGGAAGTCGTTTCCTCCTCAAAGCTGAGAAAAGCCAAGGAAAAAGCCGACAGGGCCCGTCCCTTCTTTAATTCGCTTTACGATACAATGTGCGAGATCCAGTTTGAAAACCCGGGATTTTTATCCCCTTACACAAGGGGACGCAGCGCCAAAAACGTTATGCTGGTAGTCATTGCAGGCGACAGAGGCCTTGCAGGCGGCTTCAATTCCAACATCACCAAGCTGGCCTCAGCCCGTATAAAGGAGCTTGAAGGTCAGGGCTGCAAGGTAAAGGTACTTGCTATCGGAAAAAAATCCGCAGAGTATTTTGCCAAGCACGGCTATGATGTTGCAAAGTCCTATATAAACGTAGGACAGGATATGAAGATCAACCATGCGGCTGAGATTGCAGACGATATTGTTACTCCTTATCTTAAAGGCGAAACAGACCGTGTGGAGCTTTTCAGCACGGAATTCGTTTCCACCCTTACTCAGGAGGCAAGATCAAAGGCTATCCTGCCTGTAGAGCTTTCCGCTGAACGTCCGACAGGCGCAAGAGAGCTTCCCATTTATGAGCCCTCCCCCGAAGCGGTTTTCAACGCCATTGTTCCAAAATATATAACGGGTATCGTTTACGGAGCCGTTGTCGACAGCTTTGCCGCAGAGCAGGCTGCAAGAAGAAGCGCAATGGAAAACGCTTCGGACAACGCAAACGAAATGATCTCCCACCTGTCGCTGGTCTACAACCGTGCCCGCCAGTCCTCGATCACTCAGGAAATTACCGAGATCGTCGGCGGCGCTTCGGCTCAGGAATAACCTGCGGCAAAGGCGTTTCCCACCCACATTAATATACGAGGTGATCAACTGATGCCACAGAAAAATATCGGTAAGGTCGTTCAGATCATCGGCGCCGTAGTCGATATCGCCTTTGAAAAGGACAACCTTCCGAATCTTCTGAATGCAATAGAAATTGACAACAACGGTGTTAAGCTCGTCTGCGAGGTAGCACAGCATATAGGCGACGATGTTGTCCGCTGCATTGCAATGTCCTCCACAGACGGTCTTGTCAGAGGCGTTGAAGCAGTAGATACAGGCAGCCCTATCACCGTTCCCGTCGGCAGAGAGACCCTTGGACGTATCTTCAACATCCTCGGCGAACCTGTTGACAACAAGCCTGCTCCCGAAACAAAGGAGCAGTGGCCTATCCACCGTGAAGCACCCTCCTATGAGGAACAGGTGGCAGCCAACGAGATACTTGAAACAGGTATCAAGGTCATCGACCTTATCTGTCCTTACCTTAAGGGTGGTAAGATCGGTCTTTTCGGCGGCGCAGGCGTAGGAAAAACAGTTCTTATCCAGGAGCTTATCAACAACGTTGCAAACCAGCACGGCGGTATCTCCGTTTTCACAGGCGTTGGAGAACGTACCCGTGAGGGCAACGACCTTTATAACGAAATGACCGAGTCGGGAGTTATCGACAAGACCGTTCTTGTTTACGGTCAGATGAACGAGCCTCCCGGAGCAAGAATGAGAGTCGGACTTTCCGGACTTACAATGGCGGAATACTTCCGTGACGTTGAGGGACAGGACGTTCTTCTCTTCATCGACAACATTTTCCGTTTCACACAGGCAGGCTCGGAGGTTTCCGCCCTTCTCGGACGTATGCCTTCCGCCGTTGGTTATCAGCCTACACTTGCAACGGAAATGGGCGCTCTTCAGGAGCGTATCACATCAACAAGCAAGGGCTCAATCACATCGGTACAGGCTGTTTACGTTCCTGCCGACGACCTTACTGACCCTGCTCCTGCAACGACCTTTGCGCACCTTGACGCTACAACGGTACTTTCCAGAGATATTGCTTCTCTCGGTATTTATCCTGCCGTTGACCCTCTTGATTCTACATCGAGAATACTCTCCCCCGACATCGTTGGCGAGGAGCATTACCAGACCGCAAGAGCCGTTCAGAACATTCTCCAGCGTTACACAGAGCTTCAGGATATTATCGCTATCATGGGTATGGACGAGCTTTCCGACGAGGACAAGCTGACCGTTGCCCGTGCAAGAAAGAT
>JBJEQN010000112.1:0-34483 GCA_051881775.1 Oscillospiraceae bacterium
ACAATGCGTTATGCCTTACTTTAGGGGAGTTTCGCTCCTGCGGGAGCGACAAGGGACGCTGTCCCCTTGACCCCTGCCACCCTTTGAAAAGCGTGGACGTAAACTTTATTCCGCTTCGCGGTTGGCTGTTTACATCACTTCCGTATCATTTACCTTTACTCTGAACTCCAATCCGAAAAATTCCGCCGAACGTCTGCACAGCAGCATTCGTTCCATAAAAATCTCAAAGTATTCCATTACCGAGGAAATTTTTGTGTCCAGCTTCAATTCAAGCACTATGGCTTTCTTATCCTCGCTGAAATACAGCTTCGATTCCTCTACTGCATAGTTGACCCTATCGTGAATATCACCGCTGAGGTTTACGCTGTCAAGGTTTCTTACCCTGCTGCGGCGGACGTCGGTCTTGTCGCCGATTATAAGGGCGGCAGCTATGGCGTTGAGGGGCTGTGCGGTATGCTCGTCGTGGTTGCCTATTGCGGAAATTATTGCACATATCTCCTCCGCAGGCATATTAAGGTTATCAAGAAGTCTGAACGCCATAACGGCACCGCTCTGGGCGTGGTCGACACGGTTCACAACGTTGCCTATATCGTGAAGGTAGGCGGCTATCTTGCCAAGCTCCACCTGTCTTTCGGGGTAGCCGAGGGTAGTCAGTATCAGCTCCACCGCCGAAGCCACCTTTTCAACGTGGGCAAAGGAATGTTCGGTATAGCCCTGTGCTGCAACGGCTGCGTCAGCGTTTTTTATATAGGTGTGAATGTCCTCGTTCTGCTTTATATATCTGTAGGTTACGGTACTGCTCATAATATTCCCTTTCGTTTACTTAAGATTATGCGCCTGTTCAAGAAGCCTGTTTTTCTTCTCCCAAAGCTTGGGCGAAAGGTCAACGTAATATTTATGTGGGTACTCAAAACGCTTAAGTTCATCCCAAAGGGTGTTCAGACGGTCTGCGCAGTACGCCTTTATTTCCTCAACGGAAGGCGAAGCATAAACGCACTCTCCCCCGTCAAAAATACGCTCCATAAGCCGTTCCGCCCTGAAATTTACGATGGTTTTTCTCTTATAGGTATGCTCCGGGTCAAAGATCTCATAGGGCTTTGTATCGTCGATAACTTCGTCACGGCAGGTCAGAACGTCCGCAATCGCCTTGCCCGTTGCATTGTCGTACAAGCGCCAAACTTCTTTGAAATCGGGATTCGTTATCTTTGCAACGTTCTCCGAGACCTTTATCTTCGGGATAATTTCCCCGTTCTTTTCCACAGCCGCCAGCTTGTAAACTCCGCCGAAAACAGGCTCGGACTTGGAGGTTATAAGCCTTTCGCCAACGCCGAAGCTGTCTATCTTTGCACCCTGCAAAAGAATATCCCGTATAATATACTCGTCAAGAGAATTTGAAGCAACTATCTTAACATCGGTGAAGCCCTCGCAGTCAAGCATCTGTCTTGCACGTTTTGAAAGGTAGGTTATATCACCGCTGTCAATTCTTATTCCGGCAGGTTCTTCGCCTCTTGCCCTCATTTCCTTGAAAACGGTTATAGCGTTGGGTATGCCCGAATTAAGCACGTTATAGGTGTCCACAAGGAGCGTTGTTCCCTTGGGATAGCACTTTGCATAAGCACGGAACGCTTCAAGCTCGCTGTCAAACATCTGAATCCAGGAATGAGCCATTGTTCCAAGTGCAGGCGTTCCCATTTCCTTGTCGGAAATAGTGCAGGCAGTTCCGCAGCAGCCGCCTATATAAGCCGCTCTTGCGCCGTAAACAGCGCCGTCAAAGCCCTGGGCTCGTCTTGAACCAAATTCCATAACTGGTCTGCCGTCTGCAGCACGGACAATGCGGTTTGCTTTCGTAGCAATAAGGCTCTGGTGGTTTATGCAGATAAGAAGCATTGTTTCAACGAACTGCGCCTGGATCGCAGGCCCTCTTACGGTCATAACAGGCTCATTTGGGAAAATAGGCGTACCCTCGGGAACTGCCCACACATCGCATACAAACTTAAAATTACGAAGATAATCAAGAAATTCCTCGCTGAAAATGCCCTTTCCCCTTAAATAATCTATATCCTCTGCGGAAAAGTGAAGATTTTTCATATAATCTATCGCCTGTTCAAGCCCTGCCATAATAGCAAAGCCGCCGTCGTCGGGAACATTCCGGAAAAACAGGTCAAAATAAGCTATAACATTGCCAACGCCATTTTCAAAGTAGCCGTTAGCCATGGTAAGCTCGTAAAAATCGGTAAGCATCGTAAGATTGCGTTCAATATTTTTCATAATATCCAAGTCCTTATTTAATATTTTTAACAAAGCGTATGCCGCTGTCCGACATTAGTTTGTACGCCGCAAGGTCTGTTAATGCAGCGTTGTGATAAGGTGCGTCATAAGTCTCAACGCAGCTTAAGGGTACGGTTATGTCACATTTTCTGTCCGTGCAGTTGAAATAGGTCTTAAGCGCAAGGCAGAACTGGAGAACGCAGATGTCCGTGCAGTCGCCGATAACGATAAAGCTGTCAATTTCGGGGTGTTCAGCTAAAAAACTGCGGAAAGCCTCTTCGTGAAAGCCGTTTGTGGAATTTTTCTTTATAAGAGTGTAACCGCCCACAGCTTTAAGCTCGTCAACAAGCTCCGATTCGCTTGTTCCGTCAAGACAATGCTCGGGAAAAGCCGCAAATTCGGCGCAGCCCTTTTTATGGCAGTCAGCAAAGGCAGCAATTGGCATACCTGCGGCGTTGAAACGCTCCGCAAGAGCAGCGGAAGGCTGAATAATGCTTTCAATATAGCTTGAAGCCATTGCCCCCTCTCTTATAAAGCCGTTAACAATATCAACGACAACAAGGGCAGAACGTCCGACCGGTATTTCGGAAAAATCCATTTCGGGAAGACCGTTTATCTCCTCAGCAAGAGCCTTTACGGAATCAATACAGCCGCTTATCATTTTCTCGGTAAATTCTTTCATTTTAAGTAACTCCTTTCGGTAAGGCTATATCACCTTTTAAAAATGTGGAAAGTTGAAAGTGGAATTTTTATGAGTGTGAAGTGTGGAGAGTGAAGTTTTTTCAATGTGGAATTTGGAAAGTGGAATTTATGGTGTCGGCTTACGCCGATCAATATTTATACTTGCTTCCGCAGGAAACACATAATTACACTTTCAACTTTTCACATCCCACATTCAAAAAACAACTTCCAATTTGAAAATCAGTTTATCTCTTCGATAAATTGGAATTTACCTCTATACTATAATCGTAATTGAAATAAATTTGGGCTTTGGTAAGCGATTGATTAAAATCCGTAAAATCAATTTTATTCCAATCTTCTTCTGTTCCCTCAAAGTATATTCTCTTAATAAAACCGCAGCCAGCAAAAGCCTTAAAATATACTTTTTTTAATGTTTTAGGGATATATAATGTTTCAAGATTTCTGCACTCTATTGCGTACTGTATAATCCATTTTAATCCTGCTGGAAAAACAAGAGTTTTTATGTATTGGTTACAAAACGAATCTTCCCCGATTTCTTCAACTCCTTTAGGAACTGAATATATCTCATTTTTCTTTTCTGGCGGATATATAATTAATCTTTTCATATCACAAGTAAACAAAACTCCATCGACAATTTGAAAATTAGAATTGTCATTTGAAACACTTATATTATCATATCCAGTCAAATTCCATAAAATACTACCATTAATATCTTTAATAGGTTTTCCGTTTATAGTATTTGGAACAAAAAAATCATCTAATTCTCCTTTTGCTTCTGTTAAAACATACCCGTCTATTTCTTCATCATAGAAGAATTTGATTTTAATACCATTAAAAAGGTAGTAATTTTGATATGTTGAAATATTATCGTTCACTTTTTCCTCCAAATTCCGATTTTTCAATCTGTTAATCTGCCCAACAAATTGGAAGTTATATGAGTGTGAAGTGTGGAGTTTTCAAATGTGGAAAGTGAAAAGTTGAAAGTGGAATTATGGGTATTTTGCTATTCATTTTTAATTACATCTCCGCAGGCGATACCATAATTCCACATTCCACTCTCCACACTCCACATTTAAATAAATTCCACTTTCAACTTTCCAAATTCCACATTGAAATAAACTCCACTCTTCACTCCTCACACTTCAAACTTCTTCAAATTCCGATTTATCAGGCAATTTTACCAATAATGTATAACATCACATAGACATTAAACTTCGATAAAAGCCGTCCGCGCAAAGTACTTCTGCATAAGACTATTTATGTTTTTTTCCTCCGCTGCGGTCAATAAGCCAACACAATAAAAGGCTTTCTGCGGCTATCATAAGAAGAATAATAATAGTTTTTGCATCACTTTCAGAATCAAGTTCCCAAGGTGTTATTGCGCATAATAAAAAGTCATTGACCCAAAAACCCACAACAAAAATGAAAAGGTAAACAAAGCCATCTACTAAGCAGCCGAAAAAATCCGGATGCCCTCCCGAACTTCCATTATTACCGGAAAGATCATCATCTATATCATCGTATACATCGTCACGCCAGTCTGTTTTTCCGTCAGAATTGTAATCTCTGAAAGCCATTGTTTATGCCCCCTTTTCCGTCTTATGCTTACTTTTATATGGTATCACAACTTTTAAATAATGTCAATAAAGAATAAGCGCACAGCTTCATTTGAGAATAAGCGCACAGCTTCATTTGAAATCAAGATAAAAATCAATAAATATGTCACACAAAACTGCATATTATGTGTTATCATATTTATGTATGTGTTCAATTTTAAAGACATAACCTTTACAGCAAAGGAATGATACGGCTATGGAAAAACATTATGAGCTTGATATGTGCAGCGGTCCGATACTGAAAAAAATGCTTGTTTTCACCCTGCCGCTTATGCTTTCAAGCGTTCTGCAGCTGCTTTTCAATGCGGCTGATATAGTTGTGGTAGGACGTTTCGCAGGTGACACCGCCCTTGCCGCAGTAGGCTCAAACACCGCCCTGATAAACCTGCTGACAAACCTTTTCATCGGTCTTTCTATCGGTGCAAACGTCCTTGCCGCAAGACACTACGGCGCAGGTGAGACCTCCGAACTGAGCAAGACCGTACACACCGCTATGCTTCTGAGCGTTTTCAGCGGAATTGCACTTACTGCTATAGGCATTATCTTTGCAAAGCAGCTTCTTATACTTATGAAGACACCGGAAGAGGTGCTTGAACCTGCCTCGTTATACCTGCGCATTTATTTTCTTGGTATGACCTCCCTTATGATATACAACTTCGGAAGCGCACTGCTGCGAGCCGTGGGAGATACAAGGCGACCCCTTGTTTACCTGTTCTGTTCGGGCGTTATAAACGTTGCGCTTAATATCCTGTTTGTTGCAGTGTTCAAAATGAGCGTTGCAGGAGTGGCACTTGCAACAGCAATATCGGAAACGGTGTCCGCCGTGCTTGTTGTACGCTGCCTTATGCACGAAACGGGTGGAATACAGCTTATACCCTCGGAGCTGCGCTTTGATAAGAAAAAATTTGCAGGCATCATAAGAGTAGGACTTCCTGCAGGCTTCCAAGGCGTTATTTTCTCTCTTTCAAACGTTGTGATACAGTCCTCTGTCAACCTTTTCGGACCTGTGGTCGTAGCAGGAAATTCCGCCGCACAGAACCTTGAGGGCTTTGTCTACGTTTCAATGAACTCCTTTTACCAGTCCACGATCTCCTTTACAAGCCAGAATATGGGTGCAAAAAAATACGACCGCATAACAAAAATACTTGTCTGCGGTCTGGCGTGCGTTTTTGTGACAGGACTTACCCTTGGCTGGACGGGACTTCTTTTCGGACGACAGCTTCTGGGGATATATTCATCAAGCCCCGAAGTAATCGAAGCAGGAATGTACCGAATGAGAGTAGTTTTCAGCATATATTTCCTCTGTGGCATAATGGACGTTATGGTAGGCGGTCTGAGGGGCATAGGCTATTCGGTAATGCCGATGATAGTATCACTTATAGGAGCCTGCGGAATAAGACTGCTGTGGATAGCAACGGTTTTCGGCATCGACAGCTTCCATAACGTGACTACCGTTTACCTTTCCTATCCCGTGTCATGGATAATAACGGATATAGCACACGTTGTATGTTATATTATAGTGCGGAAGAAAGTGGCGAAAAGGATAAAAGCTGAAACTGTCTGCCCCGACTGCGAAGCGGAATAAAGTTTACGTCCACGCTTTTCAAAGGGTGGCAGGGGTCAAGGGGACAGCGTCCCTTGTCGCTCCCGCAGGAGCGAAACTCCCCTAAACTAAGGCATAACGCATTGTAGCGTTAAAAACAGCAAAGTAAAAAATCCAAAGGCGCAATTCACATCAAGAAGAGGAACCAAACAAAGTTTTGTATACCACAAAACCTGCGGAACCGACCATGTGAATTGCGCCATTTCTATTCTACAAAATAAAAGTACCCTCGGATAAAATGTACAGAGCGGAGCGATGTGCATTTTATCCGACAAAGCAAACTTTGTCACCGACCACTTACACACAATCTTCCCTGCTACACGGCAAACCCAAGAGTTGTTATCCCGACAATATGGTTATTAACGGCAAATGCAGTAAAAAACGGGGCTGTTGCAAGTTAATAAAAAAACGGACGGCTGATAGCCGCCCCTACAAGACAAATGCGCTAAAATATGCAGTTTTATGTAGGGGCGGATATTATCCGCCCACAATTTTATAAATTATTAATTAACGTGCAACAGCCCCTACAAATAAATTGCGCAAAAAGTCTCTGATTTGCGTCAAAGCCCCGTATTTGCAAGGAAAACACGGGACGGGAAACCCGTCCCCTACATAAAATATACTCAAAACAAAAAGCGCCGCACTCCGAAAAGTGCAGCGCCGTTTTTAATGCAGAACAAACGATTATTCAGCAGCTTCCTCTGTTGTGCCTTCTTCTTCAAGAAGCTCACGGATAGACATGCTGATTCTCTTCTTCTCAACATCGATCTCGGTGATCTTAGCCTTAACCTTGTCACCAACGGAAACAACGTCCTTAACGTTTGTAACTCTCTTGTTAGCAAGCTGAGAAATGTGGATAAGTCCGTCAATGCCGGGGATGATCTGTGCAAATGCGCCGAAAGGAGTAATGGAAACAACTTCAGCGTCAACAACATCGCCTACATTGTAGGAATTAGCAAACTTGACCCAAGGATTGTCCTCGTCCTTCTTGTAGCCGAGGGAGATCCTGTTGTTTTCCTTATCGAGATCCTTAACGAATACTTCGATAACGTCGCCAACCTTAACGACCTCGGAGGGGTGCTTGATCCTATCCCAGCTAAGTTCGGAAATGTGTACCATTCCGTCAATGCCGCCGAGATCAACAAATGCACCGTAGTTTGTGATGGACTTAACTTCGCCCTTGAACTTGTCACCGATCTGAACGCTTGCCCAGAACTTCTCTCTTGCAGCGTCCTTTTCAGCGGAAAGAACAGCCTTGATAGAGCCGACAGCCTTCATCTTCTGCTCGTTGATCTCAATGATCTTGAACTTAACATTCTTCTTGAGGAGAGATTCCAGCTTTTCATCACGGCGCGCAGTTGCCTGAGATGCAGGGATAAATACTCTTGTACCCTCGGAAACAACGATAACGCCGCCCTTTACAACGTTTGTTACAACGCCTTCAAGGATCTTGTCCTCAGCCTTTGCCTTAACAAGATTATCGAAGCCGACCATAGCATCGACCTTCTTCTTGGAAAGCTGAACGATACCGTCAGCGTCATTGATCTTGATAACGATAAGATCTACTTCATCACCGACTTTAACAACATCGGAAGGCTTGAGTGTAGGATCGTCTGTAAGCTCGGACAGTGCGATATAGCCTGTGTGCTTCGTGCCGACATCAACAGTTGCTTCTGTGTTGTTTACAGCAGTTATGTATCCTTTCACCCTGTTACCGGTATATATTTTTTTGAAGGACGCATCCAACGCCTCCTCAAAGTTAAAGTCCTCATCAACATTCTTTAAAATTTCGCTCATCTGGTTTTGTACCTCCTTGATTATATACGCCGGTGTTGAAGCGCCGGCAGTGATACCGACGGCAATGTTTTCACCGGTACCACGAAGCTGACTAAGGATACTGTCCTCAGACAGCTCGCCTGCGTCCGAAACAAGGATACAGGCTCCACAGTGCTTTCTGCAAATATCAAAAAGCTTTGCTGTGTTTGAGCTGTGCTTACCGCCGATAACTATCATAAAGTCCGAAGACTCCGCAAGACTTACTGCGCTGCGCTGACGTTCGGCAGTTGCGCTGCATATAGTGTTGAACACCTCAGCGTCGGGGCATTCCTCACTTATAACACGGCCGCACTTTTCCCACATAGTTATATTATACGTTGTTTGCGCCGTAATTGCAACCTTTTTTTTTGAATTTCTTAAAATTTTTTTCAGATTTTCACAAAGCTCGCTATCATCGGAGCAAATTATTGGCATTTTTTTGCAAAATCCGACAATTCCCTGCACTTCCGGGTGATTTTTGTCGCCGAGAATAACTATTTCGTACCCCTCTTCGGATTTTTCCGAAACAATATCGTGTATCCTCGCAACAAAGGGACAGGTCCCGTCGCAGCACACAACGCCATGCTCCCTGCGGCTCTCAATACGGCGGTAAATATCTCTGCCGACACCGTGGGAACGTATAACTACGGAAACATTTTCCAGGCCGTCGATCTCTTCGGGCTTTTCAAGAACTCTTACGCCCTTTTTCCTCAGATCCTCCACAACATTGGGATTATGGATTATCTCGCCGTATGTGACAGCCTTTCCGCCGCTATTCAATATATTATACACCATTTTTACGGCTCTGTCAACACCAAAGCAGAAACCTGCCTTGTCGGCTACCTTAATCTGCGCCTTCATTGCTCTTGTCCTCAATTGCCGGAACACTCTCCGCCACGGGCAGTGCCGCAGGAGTACCCTCCACAAGCTCGGTTATAGCCTCCATTATCCTCTGCTTGACCTTTTTCAGTTCCTTGGGAGAACCGTCCTCTATGTGAAGCTCCTCCGCCTTTATGACCTTGCCGAATTTAAGCGTGAGCTTGGAGCGGAAGTGCAGCTTTTCCCCCTCGAAGCATATTCCGCAGGGAACAACGTCTGCGCCTGATTTTGCGGCGATAAGGGCTACCCCCGACTTGCCCTTTCCCACCTTTCCGTCCTTTGAACGTGTGCCCTCGGGGAAAATAACAAGGTTTCTTCCCGATTCAAGTATGCTTATGCTGTCGTCAATTATCGACATATCACCTGCTCCCCTTTTTACGGGAAAAGCCCCCAGCTTGCGTATGAACCAGCCGAACAGCTTGTTGTGAAAAAGCTCCTCCTTAGCCATATATGAAACGGGCAGCTTCATAGGCATTGTAAGAATAACAGGGTCTGCGTAGCTTCGGTGGTTTGAAGCAAGTATCACAGGCTTGCCCTGAGGTATGTTCTCCGTGCCTTCGATGTGAAAATTGTAAAATAGTTTATATAATCCCATAACAGGGTATCTTACCCAGGCATACATCTTTATCTCTCCTTGTATAATAAAATATCACAAAGAACATTATAGCACTTATTATAAAAAAAAGCAACTTTGAACGGCGCAAATTTTATGCAGTATTTTTCCCGTCAGTTTTCCTGCGCTCTTGACATTCGGGGAATACCGGTATATAATTAATAAAGATGTTAGCTTTAACTAACTGTTTGGAGGCTTTACTTTATGACCCTTGATATGCTTGAACCGGGCGCATCTGCCGTTATTTCCGCTGTGGGCGGCGACGGCGCTTTGAGATGCCGCCTGCTTGATATGGGACTTATACCGAAAACAAAGGTAATGATCCGCAAAGTCGCACCTATGGGCGACCCTATTGAGCTTTTCCTCAGAGGCTACGAGCTTACCATACGTCTTGACGACGCAAAGCTTATTGAGATAATCCCCGAGGAAAAAACGGAAAGGACTGAGCTTAAATGATACTTGCCCTTGCAGGAAACCAGAACTGCGGAAAAACTACTCTTTTCAACCAGCTCACAGGCTCCAACCAGCACGTCGGAAACTTCCCCGGCGTTACGGTAGACCGCAAAAGCGGCAGCGTTAGAAACGTGAAAAACTGCGAGGTAGTTGACCTTCCCGGCATTTATTCAATACGTCCTTACACCAATGAGGAAATAGTTACAAGAGATTTTCTCCTCAACGAAAAGCCGGACGGCATAATCAATATCATCGACGCTACAAACATCGAGCGCAACCTGTACCTTACCCTCCAGCTTATAGAACTGAACATACCCATAGTTCTTGCCCTGAATATGATGGACGAGGTAAGGAACAACGGCGGCACCATTGACGTTGACAAGCTGTCCGCAAGCCTTGGAATACCCGTTGTGGCAATAAGCGCCGCCAAAAACGAGGGTATCGACGAGCTTATCGAAGCCGTTACCGAAGCTGCGGAGAAAAAGCTGCGCCCCACACGAAAGGACTTCTGCAGCGGAGCAGTTCACCGCTGTATCCACGCCGTTACTCACCTTATAGAAGACCACGCCGCAGCTGCAGACATCTCCCCACGTTTTGCTGCAACTAAACTGGTGGAGCAGGATCCCTTTATCCTTGAACGGCTCAATATCAACGACAACGAAAAGGATATGGTAGAACACAGCGTTACCGAAATGGAACACGAAACAGGTCTTGACAGAAACGCCGCCATTGCGGATATGCGCTACAGCTTTATTGAAAGGGTCTGCGCAAAGACCGTTGTAAAATGCCACGAAAGCAAGGAACACGCCCGAAGCGTTAAGATAGACCGCATACTTACGGGAAAATATCTTGCAATACCCGTTTTTATACTTATAATGCTGCTTGTTTTCTGGCTCACCTTCAACGTTGTGGGAGCGTT
This sequence comes from Oscillospiraceae bacterium, assembly GCA_051881775.1. GTDB lineage: Bacteria > Bacillota > Clostridia > Oscillospirales > Ruminococcaceae > UMGS363. The sequence continues at coordinate 10,869 of JBJEQN010000112.1, forward strand.
TTTAAGCGACCTGCTCAGCAGCGGCATAGACATCGTAACATCAGCAGCGGACAAGGCTCTTACGGCTTACGGACTTAACCCCGTTGTACACAGCCTTATAATAGACGGCATTTTCGCAGGAGTAGGCAGCGTTCTCAGCTTCCTGCCAACTATCGTTACCCTGTTTTTCTTCCTGTCCATACTTGAGGACAGCGGATATATGGCAAGAGTGGCCTTTGTAATGGATAAGCTGCTGCGAAAAATAGGTCTTTCGGGACGTTCCTTCGTGCCTATGCTCATAGGCTTCGGCTGCAGCGTTCCTGCAATTATGGCAACGAGAACGCTCTCATCCGAGCGTGACCGCAGAATGACGATTTTCCTTACACCCTTTATGAGCTGCAGCGCAAAGCTGCCTATCTACGCCGTTTTCACCCAGGCATTTTTCCCGAAGCACCGTGCTCTTGTAATGGGCGGACTTTACATAGGCGGTATGGCTGTGGGCGTCATAAGCGGAATGATAATGAACAAGACCCACTTCAAGGGCAACCCCGTTCCCTTCGTTATGGAGCTGCCAAACTACCGTATGCCCTCTGCAAAAAGCGTTGGGATGTTAATGTGGGACAAGGCAAAGGACTTCCTGCAAAAAGCCTTTACGGTAATTTTCACAGCTTCTATTGTGATATGGTTCCTGCAGACCTTTGATATGCGCCTCAACGTTGTTTCGGACAGCTCCGACAGCCTGCTTGCGGCAATAGGAATGATAATCTCGCCTGTGCTTGCACCTCTCGGCTTCGGCGACTGGAGAGTATCAACGGCGCTTATCACAGGCTTCACAGCTAAAGAAGCGGTAGTTTCCACCCTCGCCGTTCTCACAGGCGCAAACACGGCAGACCTGGGAACGGTGCTTGGTACTATATTCACTCCCCTTACGGCGGCAAGCTTCCTTGCGTTCACCTTGCTCTACACTCCCTGCGTTGCTGCAATTGCCGCAGCAAAAAGAGAGCTTGGCAGCGGACTTTCGGCGTTCGGACTATGCGTTGCGCAATGTGCGATAGCCTGGGTAGTTTCCTTTGCGGTTTACAGCGTTGGCGGATTGTTTGTATAAATTTGTATAAAAATACGAAGCTGCGATCTCTTATCTCTGCAGCTTCGTTTTTTCTTGGACAAATGACAGTTAGTTGTTTATCTTTACAATATATTATCCTATTTTTTATTTAAAAGATAGAATCCTCTGTTTCACACTTGCATATACGCAGAAAAAGCAATATAATTTTTATAGTCAGCACTGTTAGGAGGACGTTTGTAATGAAGAAAGAATTTCTCGGAAGCACGGATATACCTGCCGAAAATGTGGAGCAGGACTTATTTCACATTGAAACCTATATTAACGGATTAAGCACGTTTATAAAAGAATGCAGCACACCTATGACCGTTTCTATTCAGGGCGACTGGGGCAGCGGCAAAACAAGTATGATGAATATGATAAGGGAAAAAATATCCGACGAGGTATTTCCTATATGGTTCAACACATGGCAGTTCTCCCAGTTTGATATGGGCAACAGCCTTGTTTTCTCTATGATGGAGGTCATGCTGGACGAACTTGGCTGCGAGCAGAAAATGATAACCAAGGTCATGAACGGCATTACAGGGTTTGCAAGGAAAACTGCAATGGTCGTTACGGATAATTTTGTCGGCGGTGAAGCTGCCGACATCGTGGGTAACATTATTACTCCCGAAAAACCAACGAACTATGCCCGTGAGATCCTTGAACTGAAAGAAAAATTCCAGAAAGCTGTTGATGAAAAGCTGACAGCCGAAAAGAAAAGCCGTGTGGTAGTATTCGTTGACGATCTTGACCGTTTGCAGCCGGGCAAAGCCGTTGAACTTCTTGAAGTGCTTAAGCTGTTCCTTGAATGTTCTGACTGTGTATTTGTTATTGCAGTCGATTACGATGTTGTTGTGAGAGGAATTCGTCAGAAATACGGCGAGGATGTTTCGGACGAAAAGGGCAAGAGCTTTTTCGATAAGATAATTCAGCTTCCCTTCATGGTTCCTGTTGCACAGTATGACATAAAGAACTACGTCCGCAAAATGCTGTCGGATATGAATATATCTGTGAACGATGAAGAAATTGAACTTTTCAAAAATCTTATTCAGACATCTATCGGTCTGAATCCCAGAAGCATGAAAAGGCTGTTCAATACATACCAGCTGCTTGACATTATTACAAGAACAAGCATAACCGGAATAGATGATTCTACACTCCACAAAATTCTTTTCGCAATCATCTGTATGCAGATGGGTCACGAAAATCTTTATCAGTATCTTGTCTCAAATATCATTGACGCAGAATTTATTGAGCAGCTTGTAAATCCCGATACGATCGATGATCCGGATAAAGACATCTTTAACGATGAAACCATTACGGGTAATGACAGCAGATACATTAAAAGGCTTAAGACATTTGTCGGTTTCTTTTATAAAGCAATTCAGAATGATAATAACAATACGCTCTCCGAAAGCGAGTTTGCAAATTTCCAAAGCGTTCTGAAATGTTCATCGGTGGTTTCTGTAGGAGAAAAGGAAAACACATATACATCGGATGAAATGGACGACAGATACAAAAACAAAGATATTGCCGAACAGATAAATGCAAAACTTTCCGATATTGGCACCTTAAAGATATGGCAGCCGAGCAAATCACACGATGATGTCAAGATCTCGGACTTAAGCTCCTCTTTGATGCTAAGTTCAAAAGAGGGCTTTGATTTCAGCTTGGTGTATTATTTGTCAAGAACAAACAACGGAGAGATAAATGTATCTTTTACGCTTTATTGCAAATCCCCCCAAAAGCGTACATTGTTTCTAGATACCTTTGGTAATAATCCGCTTAACCTTGATATTTTGCCTGAAACAGCAAGCTGGGGCAGAATTATGTACTCAAATGTCATTACAGTATCTGATAACGATGCTGTTGAAAAGACAGCCGAGCTCTATCTCAAAGCATATAACGAAATTCAAAAATTCCTCTGATAATAAATGTCAAAGCGTGTGCTGCAGAACATACTGCAGCACACGCTTTTTAATTCCCCCCTTTGAACAAAAAGAAACGCTCCTTGCCGTCCATTTCAATTACCGCCCCGAAAATATGCTTGCTTTTCTCAATTTTTCTAAGAGAATTTTCCAACGGCACAGCAAAGCTGCCAAGGTCCGCATAATACTCATAGGAAACACCGTCGCCGCTTGTGTCCTTGTAGCGCAGCTTGTAGAAAAAATGATATTTGTAACAGCGTGTCATGCCGTTTCCTGCGGCTTCGAGCGCCCGTTTGTATTTATCGGAAAGATGCTTTATAAAGTAAGCAACAGCAAAGAAAAGCACCGCAAAAAACAGCGTTGCTCCGATACTGCCAAGGGGCAGCGCAAGTGACATGGCTTCTGTTTTCTTAAAAAGCGCCACAGCGGCTATAATGCTCTTAATGGAAGATGCAGCACATATTATCAATGTAACAATGCCTATGGCCGTCATTATACCTGCCCAGAAATTCATATGCCTGCATTCGTCATTTACATATTTTTCAAAGGACGAATACATAAAAGCGTCAAAATCCACCTCTTCACCGCCGTAAACGAACTGCTCCGTATCGGGAGATATGACGGCGCCGTTGGATTGTATCACCTTCGGTCTTTTGTCAATATCCACATAATCATTATCATCAAAATGTGCCATACTCTTCCCCCGTTTTTTACCTTTTCTTTAATTATACGGTAAAAAAACAGCCTTTGCCGCCGCAGTAAGGTTAATTCAATGTAAAATCTAAATAAAACGGGCAGAAAAAATGCCGCAGATGTATATCTTACGGCATAAAAAGCATAATTTACTTTTCCCATTCAAAATTTTCTCTGCCTGCGCCTTCCTCGAAATGATATTTCACAATACCGAGGTCGGTTTTAACATAAAAACCCGTTCCTGCCCTGACAGATACCTTGTTTCCGTTACGCACAAGCATAAATTTCTGCTGATTCATTGCAGTAGGAGCAAGCAGCGCAGCTTCAACGCCCTTTCTGAACCACTCGGGAGAATCCTTGTCAATGTTGCTGACCTGCTCCGCTGTTTTTGATTTATGCTGAACACCCTGTGTTGCGCCATAGCCGAGAGAGATCACCATTAACAGCTTTTCGTCCGCTTCAACGGTGTATGCGCCCTTGACCTTGCTGTAAGACATTGCCACCCAGCAGGTGTTAAGCCCCAGCGTTTGCGCATAAAGTGCGATCTTCTCCCCGTAATATCCGCATTTTTCTTCAAGCTCGCCGTTTTTCTTACCTATAAGCGCTATATAATTTTCCACTCCGCTGAATTTGCCGTAATGCGCCATAAAGCCGTCAAAGGCCTTTGATTCGTCCGTCACAAGCTGTATATGCAAACCGCTTTCCCTGTTGCATTCTCCGATAAAATCTGAAAGAGCCGTTTTTACATCGTCTTCAAGCTTTCTGTCGGTGTAGGAACGAACAGCGTGTCTGTTTTTAATTGCTTCCAATGTAGTCATAAAATTACCTCCGTTATTCTTCGCCGCTTCTGTCGGGAAGTTCGTTTACTATGCGCTTCATATCCGTAAAAAGCGAGATCATATTGTCAATATCGCCAAGATTAGGGTCAAGGTAGTAGTAGATAAACGTACCCTCACGCCTTGACTTTACTATACCGGCATTTTTAAGTATCTGAATATGGTGGGAGACTGCAGGACGGGACAGGTTGGTCTTTTCCGCAATTTCAACAACACGGCTTCCGCTGCACTCGCTTCCAAGCATTATCATAAGCAGATGCTGCCTTGTTTCATCTCCCAGCGCTGTCATAAGCGTACTGCACGATTTGAATTCACTTTTCAGCTTTTCAATGTCTCCTGCTGTGTTTGACACGATAATCACCTCATACGTTTAAGCGTTTAAACAATTATACCACAGATTCACGCTTTTGCACTATCTGTAAAGAAAATCAAGATATATTTTCCCGAAAAAAAATCCTCCGCAGAAAGAACTGCAGAGGATCTGTTATTATTTAAGCAAATCTTAGTCAGAAACGTAAGGAACAAGTGCGATGTATCTTGCTCTCTTGATAGCCTTTGTAAGCTCTCTCTGATGATAAGCGCAAGTACCTGTAACACGTCTGGGGAGGATCTTGGATCTCTCAGTCATGCACTTCTTAAGTCTCTGGATATCTTTGTAGTCGATCTTCTCAACTCTGTCGGCGCAGAACATGCAAACCTTTTTACGGGTTCTCTTCATGCCACCGCGAGGAGATCTCTCTCTATCTTTCTCCATGGTTCTAACCTCCTGTTTATAGATTGAAACAAAATTATTGATCCTTTGGCAATCAGAACGGCAGGTCGCTGTCGCCGATCACCTCTTCAAAATCACCTAAATCGCCTACTGAAATAGACGGAGCCGGAGCGCTCTGTGCAGGAGCCTGCTGATTATACTGAGGCTGCTGGCTGTACTGAGGCTGGGAATACTGCTGGGGAGCATAATTACCGCCCTGCTGATTTCCGGTTGCCTTTTCGCCTGTGAAGTAAACTCTGTCCGCATAAACTTCCGTTGTATAATGAGTAACATCGGAATAACGCTTATCGACATAGCTTCCTGTTCTGATACTGCCTTCAACGCAGATCATTCTTCCCTTGGAAAAATATCTGCTTACAAACTCAGCTGACTGTCTCCATGCGGTAACAGTAATAAAATCCGCCTGTCTTTCCTGTCCTTGTCCGACAAATTCTCTGTCAACAGCAACAGTAAAGCGGCAAGTGCTGACTCCGCTTGGAGTCTGGCGAAGCTCCGGGTCGGCAGTAAGTCTGCCCATGAGGATAACCTTATTAAGCATAATAACTATCCTTTCTTTTCCCCGATTACTTTACGGTAACAAGGGAACGCATAACGCCGTCTGTGATTCCGAGTACACGTTCAAACTCAGCCGGGAATTCGGGCTTAGCGCTGAATGTGTAAAGAACATAGTAGCCTTCGGTCTGGTCGTCGATCTCGTAAGCAAGCTTTCTCTTGCCCCACTCGTTAACGGATTCCAGAGTGCCGTTCGCTTCAATCATAGCCTTGAACTTGTCGTTGAGAGCGTTAACGCCGTCCTCACCGTTATTCAGGCTGTAGATTACCATGGCCTCGTAAGATTCGTTTACCTTTGCCATTATAAATACACCTCCTCTTGGATTACGCCCACACTTTAAATATACTGTGAGCAAGGATAACAGATTAATTATATCAGCCTAAAAACCTTTTGTCAAGTGTTTTTTGCATATTTTTTCAATTTTACCCCTTGTTCTGTCCGTCAAGCTTCATTGTAAGGGAAATTCTCTTTCTCTTAACGTCCACATCGAGAACACGCACCTTTACGACCTCGCCCACCTTTACTGCTTCAAGAGGGTGCTTGATGTAGCGGTTGCATATCTGGGAAATGTGAACAAGTCCGTCCTCGTGAACGCCTATGTCAACGAAGCAGCCGAAATCGATAACGTTTCTCACCGTTCCCATAAGCTCCATGCCCGGCTTAAGGTCCTTAAGCTCCATTATATCGCCGCTGCGGAGAAGCGGAGGGGGCAGCTCATCTCTGGGGTCACGTCCCGGCTTGGAAAGCTCCTTTAAAATGTCGTTTACCGTGGGAACGCCTATGCCTGCACTGTCCGCAACCTTTGCAACGCCTATTTTCTTGGCAGCCTCCGTTATTTCCGACAGCTTTCCGCCCGACAGATCTGCAAGCTCAAAGCCGCATTCCCCTATTATCTTCTTTGCGGCTTCATAGCTTTCGGGGTGAACAGCCGTGTTGTCAAGAGGATTCTTGCCGTCACGCACTCTTAAAAAGCCTGCGCACTGCTCGTAAGCCTTTGGACCCAGCTTTGATACCTTCAAAAGCTGCTTTCTGTCGGTGAAAGAGCCGTTTTCTTCACGGTATGCAACGATATTCTTTGCAATTGAAGCGTTTATGCCGGCAACGTAGGAAAGCAGGGAGTGTGAAGCAGTATTAAGGTCAACGCCTACGCTGTTTACACAGTCCTCAACAACGCCCGACAGCGCTTCGTCAAGCCTTGCCTTGGGCATATCGTGCTGATACTGACCAACACCGATAGCCTTGGGGTCAATTTTAACAAGCTCCGCAAGAGGGTCCTGCAAACGCCTTGCAATGGAAACTGCACTTCTCAGGGAAACATCATATTCGGGGAACTCCTCCGCCGCCAGCTTTGATGCGGAATAGACCGAAGCGCCTGCCTCGGAAACTACCATATACGCTACCTTCTGCGGTATTTCCTTAATAAGGTCTGCCACAAAAGCCTCCGATTCACGGGAAGCTGTACCGTTGCCGATAGCGATAATGGAAACACCGTGCTTCTGTATAAGATTTTTCACAAGCACCTTGCCCTGCTCTATCTTCCGCTGCTCGCCCGTTGTTATATAAGCAACGCCTGTGTCAAGCACCTTGCCCGTGCCATCAACAACAGCCAGCTTGCAGCCCGTTCTGTAACCTGGGTCAAGACCGAGAGCAACGCTGTTTTTAACGGGCGGCTGCATAATAAGCTGACGCAGATTTGAAGCAAACACCTTTATAGCAGCTTCATCAGCCTTTTCCGTAAGCTCCGTGCGTATCTCACGCTCCACAGAGGGGTAAATAAGCCTCTTGAAGCTGTCCTCCGCAGCCGTTTTCACAAGCTCGCCGCAGGGAGAGCTGTTTTTAACATACTTGTCCGTGATTATCTTCACTCCTGCGTCATCGGGCAGCTGAACGCTTACCTTCAGCTTGTCCTCACGCTCACCTCTGTCAAGAGCAAGAACTCTGTGTCCTGCTATCTTTCCCACAGGCTCGGAGTATTCGTAATAATTCTTGTATACCGTTTCCTCCTCGGGGTCTGTTGCGGTCGAAGAGATAATGCCGCTTCGCATAATTTCGGAACGCAGCTTCTTTCTCAGCTCTGCGTCGTCGGAAATGTCCTCGGCAATAATGTCCATAGCACCCTGAAGCGCAGAATCGGCGTCAGGCACTTCCTTTTCGGGGTCAACGAACTTTTCCGCCTCGGAGCGTGGGTCTGTCTTTATATCCTGAAGCAGAACAAGTGCAGCAAGGGTCTCCAGTCCCCTTTCACGGGCAACGGAGGCTCTTGTCTTTCTCTTTGGCTTGAAGGGACGGTAAATATCCTCCACTTCAACAAGGGTAACAGCCTTTGAGATAGCCTCGGCAAGCTCGGGAGTCATTTTCTCCTGAGCGGTTATAGCCTCGCTTACCTCTTCCTTGCGCTTTTCAAGGTTGCGCAGGTAGGTGAGCCTGTCAAAAATTTCACGAAGAAGCTGGTCGTCAAGAGAACCTGTAAGCTCCTTGCGGTAACGTGCGATAAAGGGTATGGTTTTGCCGTCGTCGATAAGAGCGACCGTGTTGTCGATCTGCTCCTGTCTGAGCTTGAATTCGGCGGCAAGAGTGCGGTTAATATCCATTTGTCGGTCTCCTTAATTATAAAAATAGCTTTTATATTTTACCACAAAGGAAAAAATTTTGCAAGCAAAAAAGCAAAGACGGCGTACTGTCCTTGTACGCCGCCTTTACAGCTATTCTATTTTGGGTCAGTAATATCAGTCTTCTGCGTCCTGAAGAGCGTCGTAACCGCTTTCGCCTGTTCTTACTCTTACAACGTCCTCAACATCGTAAACGAAGATCTTTCCGTCGCCGATATGACCTGTGTAAAGAGCCTTTCTTGCAGTTTCAACAACTGTTTCAACAGGAACCTTGGAAACTACGACTTCAACCTTGACCTTAGGCAGGAGAGTAGCCTCCACGGGAACGCCTCTGTACATTTCGCCTGCACCCTTCTGAGTGCCGCAGCCGAGAACCTGTGTAACTGTGAAGCCTGTTACGCCGATCTCGCTGAGAGCCGTTTTAAGGTCTTCAAACTTATTCTGCTTGCAGACAACTGCGACCTTGGTGTACTTGTTCTTTTCGCTGTCGCTGCGTGCAATGCTGGGTCTTTCGTAAACAGTAACGGGTACTGCTGCAGGAACAGGAGCTTCTTGTGCTGTAGTTTCGCCTGTGAATATAGTGTTGGAAGTAACGGCAGGCATAAAGTCTGCATATGCGGAAGGAAGTCCGTGTTCTGTAATATCAAGACCTCTTGTTTCTTCCTCAACGGAAGCTCTGAGTCCGATAGTGTTCTTGATAACAAGGAATGTGATAGTCATTGTGATAACTGCCCAAGCGCCTACTGTTACAACGCCGAGAGCCTGGAGTCCGAGAAGGTGGAATCCGCCGCCGTAGAAAAGTCCGTTCACTGTGCATTCGGGAGCTGTTTCTGTTGCGAAAAGACCTACTGCAAGTGTACCCCAGATGCCGTTCATCATATGTACTGCAACTGCACCAACGGGGTCGTCGATGTGGAGCTTGTGGTCAAGGAGCCATACGCCGAATACTACGAGAAGTCCGGAAACAATACCTACCATTGCTGCACCGAAGCAGTCCATAACGTCACAGCCTGCGGTAATACCAACAAGACCTGCAAGAGAAGCGTTAAGGCACATAGAAACATCGGGCTTGCCGTACTTTATCCAAGTGAAGATCATACAAACTACCGTTGCAACTGCAGGAGCAACTGTTGTTGTAAGGAAGATAGAACCAAGCTGAGGACCTGTTGTAGCAGCTGCACCGTTGAATCCGTACCAGCCGAACCAAAGGATGAAGCAGCCCAGAGCGCCTATTGTAAGGGAGTGACCGGGAATAGCGTTGACCTTTGTGACCTTGCCTGTCTTCTTATCGGTAACGAACTTGCCGATACGGGGTCCAAGGATCTTTGCGCCTACAAGAGCAGCGATACCGCCGACCATGTGAATTGCGCAGGAGCCTGCAAAATCGTGGAAACCAAGCTGTGCGAGCCAGCCGCCGCCCCATATCCAGTGGGCTTCAATAGGATAAACAAGACCACTGATAATTGCGGAATAGATGCAGTAAGAAAGGAACTTTGTTCTTTCTGCCATGGCACCGGAAACGATAGTAGCTGTCGTTGCGCAGAATACCATATTGAATACGAAGCCGGACCAATCGAAGTTTTCATAAGCTGTGAAAATGTCGAAGCCGGGTTTGCCGATAAAGCCTGCGATGTCTTCTCCGAGAAGAAGGCTGAAGCCGATAAGAATGAACATCGGAACACCGATACAGAAGTCCATAAGGTTCTTCATAATAATGTTGCCGGCATTCTTGGCTCTTGTGAAGCCTGTTTCAACCATTGCGAAGCCGGCTTGCATAAAGAATACCAGCGCCGCGCCTATCAGAAACCATATACCGAATACTTCACCCGTTACGGTTTCGAGGATACTACTTGTGTCTGTCATATTTTACCCCTCCTAAAATATTGAGAAAAAACAAAAACAAAAGGACGACTGATGTGATGTGACTGCGCCTTTGCAGTCTATCATTCAGCGCCCTTGCTGTTTTCTATGTTTTGATTATATACCTTCTCCGTGCCTTTGTCAAGGGGTAAAATCAAATTTATGCAATTTCTTACTAATAAACTTTCATTTTCAGAGCGTTTTTAGCTGATTTTAATATACAAACTGCCAATTATGAAATATAATTGATATTTCATTGCATAAATATATCATTTATATTCACAGTTAATACATAAAACCCGTCTTTATAAATGCAGGATTTTTTAATCAAACTTGCAAAAGTAAGATAATTATTTCAAATTTTCCGCAGAAAAAAGATCATATGCCGCCCGAACCGCAAAAACGGCGCAGGCGGCAACTTTATCAAAGATACGCTTTAAGGCGGTCAATATAGTGCTGCTCCTTTGAAAGAAGCTCCCCTGCCCTTTCCTTCAGCTTTTCCGGGGCGGTCTCGGCGGAATTAAGAGCCTTGTTTATCTCAATAACGCCGGCATTTGTTCCCTTGATAAGCATTTCCGCAATATGCCCCGTTGAATTGTCCGAAGCTGTCTGCATTGCAATGCTTATATGCCCCATAGCCTTCACCGCAGGAGAAACAGGCTTGCCCTTTAAATGGAGGTTAGCCATGTGACGGTTTATCCCGTTGCGCTGACGGTCGTACTCCGCAAGCTGACGGCGAAGCTCGTTCCTCAGAGCGGGATCGTGAACGGACGGAAATATCTGCCTTATGGACGAAGTTCCCATTTCCGCATTCTGCAAAATAGCTGTCAGTATCTTCTCGCTGCCGTTCATTTTTACATCCATCCTTTCCGTACAAGAAAAATCAAGTGCAAACCCCGATATTATTTTGCTCACAGCGATAAAAAATATTTAAGACATATTGTAAAAGCAGCTTTTTTGCTGTATAATGGTATGGGGATTTCTTAAAATTGAAAGGATAGTAAAAAATTATGTCAAAAAAGGAAAATTTTGCGGTAAGAGCGTTAAAAGGGATAGGCTACAGCATTATTTCCGAGGTAATGTGCTTCTTCCTTATGCTGTCAATGGTGGCATTGAACCAAATGACCGGCGGAGCTGTCCTTGTAAAGATAGTCATCGCCCTGTTTTCCCTTACCGTAACGCTGGGACTTTATTTCAACTGGGCTTTCAACGCCGCTAAAAAGGACAGGGATATTGTAAAATTCCACGGAGTTGAATATGACAGGTTCATGCCCCTTAAAATGGCTGTTGCAGCGCCTATAGTATCGTATATAAGCCTTATTGCGCTCATTCTCTCAAAATGCGGCGTTATTCCGGATATTTTCAACATTTTCCTTCTCATAAACCTTTTTACCCTGCCCTTTACGGACTGCTTTACTGCCGGAAGAACGCTTGACGCCCTTTCCGTTCCCGGTCTTCTGGGGCTGATACTGCTGGTTTTAAGTCAGGGAGCGGTCATTGCCGTTACCTATATTATTACCTACAAGGACGTTGATGTGATGAAGTTCATATACAAAAAGTGACACCGTATCAGTGTTCCTTGTGATATTCTCTGATAGTTGTAGACCGTTTGGTAAAAAATGCACAAACCACAAGTCAAAAACTGTGCATTAAGTCAAAGTTTGCTTTGGGCTTAAAAAAATGTTTACTAAATGATTGTAATATGTTATAATATAGTGTAATATTTATATGTGAATTATTATTATTTTTATATTATTTAAAATACAGTCTGTGCCTCACATAATTGAGTAAAATTACAATGCCGCACAGTTCAAAGGAGCTTTATAATGAGCGTCAGTAACAAAAAAAAGCCCAAAACGGTTTCTTCGGTCTCTTCAAAAATGAGTAAAGCTGTCATTATTATGTTTGCCGTAATGATCGCAGCATTTGCCGCCATTTCTTTCCTTGCTGCAAAGTTCAGAGCGGAAACGGAATCAAGCAATACTATGTACAACGCTTCAAACGTTATATCCGGTCTTGTGGGCGATTATATGAGTCCTAAGCTCAAAGCGGCGGAATCAGCAGCTTATTCCGAAACCGCAAAAAACTTTATCTCTTCTCTCGGCAGCGGCTCCTCATTGACGGAAATATCATCCGCCGAGGGATATGAGGATGTCTGCGCTATGCTGGACGAACTTGCCTCCTCGAACGGAGATGTGGTTTCCGCATGGATTATCTCCGAAAACGGAAAATCCCTTCTTGCCGACGGCGGAAGATACCTTTCCGCAGAAGAGCTTGACCTTGAATCGCTTTACTGGCACAGGGAGCTGGGACTTGAAGGCACGGTAAGACGGGTGTTCTGCTCCGCTTATGCTCCCTCCCTCTTTGACAGCAGCGAAAATACAGTTTCCGTCATCGCCCCGGTTTATGCGGCAGAGCATATCGTAGGCTATGTGGGAATGGAAATAAAGCTCAGCGGCGTTGCTAAAATACTTGAACAGTATACCCTCAACAGCGGATGCTATCCCGTTATTTCCTGCGGATACGGTTCAATGATATATTCGCCGACAAGCCAGGATTTCACAAGCAGGTTCAATATAAACAGCGCCCCTCTGATAAACATTCTCAGGCAGTCCTCTTCAATGAAGGACGGCATTGAAAGCTATTCAAGCGGCGCAGGCTTCGGCGAGACCGTCTATTTCAGCATAGACAACACCTCCGTTCCCAACTGGAGCATTATCGTTCTTTTTGACAGCGAAGTTCTTAACGGCGGTCTGTACAGATTCTGCTTTACCGAAGTTATGATACTGATATGCCTTATGGCAATATTCCTCATCGTTATGAAGAATAAGCTGGAAAAGGAAACTGTGCTTCTCCCGAGAATAAACGAGGCTGTTTCCCGCATTTCGGAAGGTGACTACAAATACACGATAGACACCGCTTACTGCGGTCAGAACACCCTTTCCGACACCGCCGAAAAGATCAACGGCATTGCAGCTTCTCTCAACTCAAAAACCGAAATAATCAGGCAGTACACCGACAACGATACCCTTACGGGTCTGCCCAACAGAATGAGCCTTTACAACAAAATAGAAGAGCTTATCGGAAGAAGTCTCTCCGACGAAACTATCTCGGGCAGCGGACACTTTGCTGTTATGTTCGTTGACATCGACAACTTCAAATGGCTCAACGAAACACTCGGACACAACTTCGGCGACGCTGTTCTCTGCACCTTTGCAAGCACCCTTGCCGATGCATTGAGAAAAACAGCCTCCGTTTACCGTTTCAGCGGCGACGAGTTCATTATCCTTGTTGAATTCGGCAACGACTATGACAAGATATACAAGATCATCCGCAGCCTCCAGAACGCCTTTGCAAATCAGATAAAGGTAATGACGGATAACATTTACCTCAAATTCTCAATGGGCGTTTCCATATTCCCCGATGACGCTTCAACGGCGGATATGCTTCTCAGAGACGCAGATGTGGCGCTCCACCGTGCAAAGGAAAACGGAAAGGACAGAGTTTCCTTCTACACCAACGCATCAAACCGCCGCCAGTTCGGAAAAGCAGCAATTGCCCAGCTTATCTCCGACGCTTTGAAAACAGGCGAAATGTATCTTAACTATCAGCCTATCATTTCCGCCGACACCTGCGATATACACGGCTTCGAGGTACTCCTCCGCTGGAACAATCAGCAGTTCGGGAACATACCGCCTACCGAGTTTATCAGCGTAGCGGAGGAAACAGGCGCTATCGTTCAGATAGGAATGTGGATATTTGAGAACGCCTGCCGTTTCCTTAAAGTCCTCTGCGACAATTACCGTGACGACATAATAATGTCCATAAACGTGTCACCTGTACAGCTCAAACGTGCAGATTACCTTGAGACCATACAGCACGTTATAGAGATAACGCAGGTCAACCCCAAGAACATTCAGATCGAGATCACCGAGTCAACACTTATCGACTTTGTGGACAACAAAGACAGCGTTATCGAAAAGATCAACGATATGGGCATTGCTCTTGCCCTTGACGACTTCGGAACGGGATATTCTTCCCTTAACTACCTCAAAAACTTCCCCATCAAGTGCTTGAAGATAGACAAATCCTTTGTTGATGAGATAAACAACAACAAACGAGATCAGGCTATCACCGACTCTATCATCGACCTTGTGCATAACCTCGGCATAAAGACCGTAGCGGAAGGAATCGAGACCGTGGGACAGTACAGCTTCCTTAAGGGAATGAAGTGCGACTATATCCAGGGCTTCCTTATGAGCAAGCCTCTTGATGAAGAAGCAGCCCTTGAATTTGTGGAAAGATACGACGACCTGCACAAACCCGACAGCCGTATACTTGCCGAGCATGAGAAGCAGCTTGCAGATGAAAAGCATCAGAGAGAGCTTGAAAAGGAACAGGAAATACCCGAAGCCGGCAGTTCAAACCTTGTGGACGGTACTATTTCAAAGTAAATCAAAGAAAAAATCAAGCGGACTAAATTTACATCCACGTTTTAATGCGTGGGCGTAAAATTTAGTCCGCATTTTATTTGTTTTCTAATGCATTATTCCTCGGTGCTTGCAGCAGTAACGGGTTCTTTCTTGGGTTCTGCCTTCTTTTCAGACACCGACACATTTTCGGTTTCCGCCGTCTGTACAGAAGCTACCGATGCTCCTATACCTGCTCCTATGGCTCTGCCCGTAAGCAGGCTGCCCATAAGGTCTTTAAGGGAAATTCCCATTCCGTCAAGCAGACCGCTGGAGATCTGATTGGTGGAGGTGGTTATATCGCTTACCAGCTTTGAGGTATTTCCGTCGCCGTACATTGTTATGGAATCAATGTTGGCAAGAGGTTCAGCAACTGCCTTTGCAATATCGGGCAGCTTCTCAAAGTACATCTGCAAAATAGCGGCTTCCTGCATTTTCTGCATAGCCTCTGCCTTTTTGTCAAGACCCTCAGCTTCCGCAAGGGCTTTCGCTCTAACAGCCTCGGCTTCCGCAAAGCCCTTGGCTCTTATACCCTCTGCGGACTGCTCTGCGGCGTATCTTGAAGCCTCAGCCTGCGCTTTGGTAGCCTTTGCAGACTGCTCCGCAAGGTAATACATAGCTTCGGCTTCCTTCTGCTTAACGGCAAGCTCAGCTTCGGCGTTCTGTATATCCTCATACTTCTTAGCTTCCGCTTCTTTCTGACGGGTATAAAGGTCTGCGTCGGCACGCTGCTGCTGTTCAAACTTCTTTGCCTCCGCCTGCTTCTTTACCTCTGCGTCAAGGCGGCGTTCCTGAATAGCGATCTTCTGCGTTTCAAGCTCGACTTCCTTTTCCTGACGGGCGATGTTTGCGTTGGCGGTGGTAATTTCTATCTGCTTGCGCTGCTCTTCCTGCTGAATGGTGTAAGCTGCGTCAGCTTCAGCCTTTTTGATGTCGGAGGCTTTCTTCAGCTCTGCCTGCTTGATAGCAAGGTCGTTCTGCTTTGTAGCAATTTCAAGGCTTGCAGCGACCTTTGCGTCATTTGCTTCCTTTTCGGCGCTTGCTCTTGCAACGGCTACGTCCCTGTCGGCAACGGCACGGGCGATAGAAGCGTCCTTCTGTATCTTGGATATGTTGTCAATACCCAAATTGTCGATAACGCCCTGAGAATCGGTGAAATTCTGAACGTTGAAGGAAACAACGTCAAGTCCCATTTTAGCAAGGTCGGGAGCGGCGTTTTCCTTTACCTTGTCGGCAAACTTCTGACGGTTGGACACCATATCGCGAAGCTCCATAGTTCCCACGATCTCACGCATATTACCTTCAAGGACTTCTCTGGCAACGCCGACTATGTAATTCTTATCCTTATTAAGGAAGTTCTGCTGCGCAAGGCTCAGTCCCTCCGGGTCAAGGGAGACCTTAACGTTTACCGCAGCGTCAACCATAATATTGATGTAATCCGCAGTAGGCACGGCGGAAGCTGTCTTTACGTCAACGGACATAAGGCTCAGGTCAAGCTTATCAAGACGTTCAAAGAACGGTATCTTTACCGAAGCCTTACCGATAACGACCCTTGCTTTCTTGCCGATACCGGAGATGATATACGCCTTGTCGGGCGGCGCTTTAACGTAGCCGGAAGCTAAAATAATTATTACAACGACTGCAACAACTATTCCGACAAGAATTCCCGTGTGTTCCAAAAGAAAACCCATTGTTCAATTGCCCCTTTACATAAAATTCGGACGTAAATGTCCGTATATGCTATATTATATCACATTTTGCCGAAAAGTAAATATTTTTATAATAAAATCATCGTTATTCCGTTATATTTTTTTGGCACTATGATTTAAATTTATTGACTTATTCCGGTTTATATAGTAAAATATACATAAAATATATTTCTTTCGGAGGGAAAATATGAAGCTCAGAAAAATTTTTGCCGTAATAATTGCGGCAGTGATGACATTCTCGCTCCTTGCGGTAAGCGCAGGGGCGGCAAAGAAGGGCATAACCCTTAGCAAATCGTCCGTTTCGGTAACGGCAGGAAAAACCTTCACCCTTAAAGCTGACGTAACAGGCTACAAAAAATACACCGTTGTATGGTCGTCAAGCAACAGCAGCGTTGCATCCGTTGCAAAGAGCGGCAAGGTCACAGCCAAAAAAGCAGGTTCAGCCACAATAACAGCCAAAATAAAAGGCACCGACTACAAGGCTACCTGCAAGGTAACGGTAAAAAAAGCAGGCACGACCTCTTCGTCATCATCAAGTTCTGCCTCTTCCAAAGGAACGGCTATGGACTTTGTGAAAAATATCAAAATAGGCTGGAACCTCGGAAACACTCTTGACTGCACAGGCTCATGGATAAACGGCGACCTTGCCCACGAAACAGCCTGGGGCAATGTTAAGACCACCGAGGATATGATAAAGACCGTAAAGAAAGCAGGCTTCAACACCGTCCGCATACCCGTAAGCTGGGGCGAACACCTTGATTCCAAAAATAATATCAGCAAGGAATGGATGGACAGAGTTCAGGAAGTGGTTGACTACGCCATTGACAACGGAATGTACGTTATCCTTAACACCCACCATGAGGGCGGCTGGCTTATCCCCTCAAAGGACAGCAAAGCAATGTCGGACAAGTTCACTTCTATCTGGAAGCAGATCGCCGCACGTTTCAAGAACTACGATGAACACCTTATTTTTGAGGGAATGAACGAACCCAAGACCAACGGTTCCGCCAAGGAATGGTCAGGCGGCACAGCCGAGGAGCGCAAGGTCATCAACAAGTACAATCAGCTTTTTGTTGACACCATAAGAGCCGCCGGCGGAAACAACAAGCTCCGCTACCTTATGGTAACGCCCTACGGCGCTTCAAGCTCCTCCGTTGCGTTAAAGGACCTCGAAGTTCCCAAGGACGACCGTGTTATCGTTTCGGTACACGCTTATCTGCCCTACAATATGGCGCTTAATACAGGCTCTACCGAATCAAAGCTGACCGACGCAGGAAAGAAAGACATAGACAATTTTATGAACACGCTCAATACTTATTTCATCAAGAAAGGTATTCCCGTAATTATCGGAGAATTCGGCTCGCTGAACAGAGAAAATGAAGCTGAGAGAATAAAACTTGCCGAATATTACGTTTCCTCCGCCAAAAAGCTGGGCATCCCCTGCGTATGGTGGGATAACGGCACAAAGTGCAAGCCAAGCGAAGGTGAAGGCTTCGGACTGCTTGACAGAAAAAATCTGAAATGGTGGTTTGAAGACCTTGTAAAGGCTCTTGTAAAGGCTGCAAAGTAATAAATAAAATGGGCTGTTGCAGCGTATGTGATGCAACAGCCTTTTCAAATGTTATACTAAGTTCATATCAACCTATAGACAAATCCGAAAGCTATAATTACGTCACTCGTCGTCAAGCTCCCTTGCAAGGCACCAAGCATTGCGGCGGTCGCTTTCCTTGATTGACATAATTCTATCTCCCGTCTTTGTCTATAGAACGATATGAACTTAGTATTAGAAAAAAACTGATTAATGCGAAGCATTCGTTTTCTTAGTTACACAAACCTTTGTAGGGGCGCACATTGTGCGCCCGATTTCGGGTTTCACGGTTTTGTTTGGATAAAATTGCATTGTCGTATAACAGATCTTTAGTTTCCCGTAAAAAATGTCGCATATAATCATTTTTAATATTGCTTTTTACCCGTAAAGGTGATAAAATAAAATCAAATTATAGTTGTTAAGGGGGAAAATGAACAACATGAATAAAAAAAGAACAATGTCGGTCATAGGTCTGATACTTTCTGCGGCGATGATGATAACTGTACTGCCGCTGACTGCATCGGCTGCGGATTCAAGGCTTACGACCATACTCTCAAAGATAACAACATCGGGAATGACCGATAAGGAAAAAGCCGAAGCCATTACAAAGTATACCGCTCAGACATATTCCTACAACTATCAGTATCAGCGGTACACAGACCTGCTTGCAGGAAAGGGCGGCGACTGCTGGGCAAACACCGATATGGTCGCAGAGCTTTGCAATACTGCCGGAATAAAAAATATCCGTCACGATTCATCTCTTTCGGGCGGCGCTTCGGGACATATCAACAATGTCATTTATGCCGAGGGAAAATACTATCTTGCCGAAGCTGGTTTTTCGGGAACGGCTCCCAGAACCTACAGCTTTTCGGAAATAGGCGATGCGCCCTACGGCTTTTACGGCGGCAATATCAGCAGATATTACGGATTTGAAAAGGATGTGACTATCCCCTCCGAAATAAACGGCGAAGAGGTAACAAGCATCGGCGGAAGAGCCTTTTCCACAAAGCAGCTTTCCAAATTCAGCACAAACTACTCCAACCAGTGTTTCCCTGCGTGGGGCTGGGATTTCTCCTGCGCAGAACATATCACCGTCCCTTCGACCGTAACAACCATTGAAAGCAATGCCTTTACCTATTCAATGCTCAAATCAATGGACTGGCCGTCCTCGGTCACCGAAATAAAGTCGGGCACCTTCAATTACTGCGAAAACCTTGCTTATGTAAATATACCCGAAACGGTCACAAAGATCGCAAGCGCATTTAACTCCTGCGATTCTCTGACAAGAATAACGATATTAAGCAAGGACTGCGAATTTGACGATTCTGACGGTACAGTTATTCCCAAGAGCGTAACAATATGCGGCTACAGCGGCTCAACTGCCGAAAAATACGCCGCATCCAACGGAAACAAGTTCGTTGATATTGAAGGCGACGGTCATTCCCACAGCTACAGCAAAGCCTGGTCAAAGGACGAAAGCGGTCACTGGCATATCTGTCAGACCTGCGGTCTTAAATCTCCCGTTGAAGAACATATCAAAGACGAGGGAACCGTAACCGTTGCACCTACCCTTGACAAAGAAGGCGAAATAACCTATTCCTGCACCGTCTGCGGATATAAAATGGGTACAGAAACCATCGAAAAGCTTGAACCTAAGGTAACCGTTACAGACGGCGATAAAATCAACAATTATGTTGACCTTAAATCGGCACTTAACAGCTGCAAAAATTCGTCCAATGATATTGTGATAACCTTGTTGGACGACTGCGCACTTACTTCTGTTACTCTTCCCACAAAAGCCAAAAGCATAACCTTCAACGGCACAGGCGCACTTGACCTTAATACAGCAAAACTCACCGTACCTGCAAACACGATCTTCGATGTTGAGATAAACGGCACAAACGCCACGCCCCTTGCGATAAAAGTTTCCGCAAACAAGACCCTTGACATAAACAAGCCTGTCACCAATCTTGGTGCAATAGGCGGTGCGTCAACAGCAACGCTCAACGTAAATACAGACCTTGAAGCCGCAGGCGCTGCCACCTTCAAGGAAGTAAACATAGCCGAAGGAAAGGTACTTACATCAACAGGAAACGTGTCCTCGGTAACAGCACTTAACGGAACGCTTAAACTTCCCATTGCAAAGTCCACAGCCGCAATAACAAACATCGGCACAGCAAAGATCATCCTCCCCGAAACAGCCGGAGCGGTCGCAAAGGTAACCGTCAAGGACGTAACAGACTGCCTTACAATAAGCATTGTTGACACAGAGGGCGAACTCATCACCCTTGACAGCGGAAAAACTATCCTCTGGGCAGGCGGAACTATCGACTTCACATCAAAGGTCGAAATAGAAAACAGAACTTCAACTGACCAAAAGCTGGACGCATTCCTTTACTCAAAGGACATAAGAGCGGAATATGCAAACGCCGTTAACGTTTTTGACGGCAGCAGCGACAGACTTTTCCCCAATCTTGAGCTTGCGTTCAAGTCAATGACAGGCATAACAAAGGATTACGTTGTAACACTCAATGAAAACACATCTGCGGCAAAGATAACGCTTCCCTCAAAGGCAAATTCCATTACAATTACAAGCAGCGGCGATATGAAGACTATCAGCCTTACAAATGTGACCTCACTCTCCGCAAAGGTACCGTTGACCCTTGAAAATGTAAATATCGAAAGCACAAAGCCGTTCTCTCTCAGCGCATCAAAGGATCTTACACTCGGCAGCTTCAAGTCCGAAAGCATCTCTGCAATAAAGGGCAGCTCAAAGTTCAAGCTTACAATGGGAGAAACCGAGCTTAGGTACGTTTCAAACACAAAAACCGGCGAAATATCCTCTCCTGCAGTATCGGGCTTCGGAACCATCGACCTTAACGCAGCATTTAAAGCAGGAAAGACCTTCACCGCATCAGCACTTAACCTTGGTGCGTCAGCCGAGCTTACAATACCTTCAGCCAAATCCACCGTATCGGTAAAAACGCTTTACGGTGAAGAAGGCTCGGCTGTCAGACTTGAAACGGGCTTCACTCCCGCAAAGCTCACAGGCACAGCGGCAGATTCCGTAACAGGCAGGATAAAGCTTGTATCCGACAGCATTGTCAGCGAAAGCACAGTGATATTTGCAGCAAAAAATGTCGGCGAAAATGTATTTGATGTAAGCGAAATACAGCCATCCGCCATTGTTGACTACACCCTTGCAATAATCAGCGGCAAGGCTTATCTCAGACCCGTAGCCCTTGACCTTAACGGAAGCAAATATGCCCTCTGGACAGACGTTGTAGCCGCTGTAGAAACGACAAAAGCAAGCACCGCCGACTACACGATAGAGCTTCTTGACGACTACAGCATCGGCGGAGCAATGAAATTACCCAAGTCGGGCACATACAACAGCATAACGCTCACTTCCTCCGACAAAACCCTCTCATTCACAGGCTCCGTAAGCTTAACAGGAAAACTCAGCATTGTTGATACAAACCTCAGAGCAGTTACATCGGCAGGTTCCGAAGCAAAATTCACATTAACAACGGGCGCACATGATTTCAGCGCAGCAAACGTTGATCTCGGACTTGGAGCAGTAAGCGGAACAGGCAGAACAACACTTGAAAATGTAACGGTAAACAGCACAGTAAAGGCAGGTACGCTCACCCTTAACGGAACGGATACGATCATGGGCAAAATAACGGCAAATGAGCTTAATTCCGAAACAGGTGCAAGCGTAACAACGCTTTACAGCTCCAAGGGCGTTCTCGCAATCAGCAAATACGGCATAACATCAGCTTCCGCCGACATCACTCTCAGACTTACAGACGCAAACGGAACTGCAGTTGAAATGCCTGCAAAGGCTGTGATCGCCTCGACCTTCAAGGGCAGCTACAATAACGAGCTTAAACTTGATGCGGAAAACGGCTCCTTTGACATTGTTGTGAGCGGCACAAAACTTGTGCTTGCAGAACAGAACACCGCTGCCGACACACAGCTTAAAGATGAAGAAGCCTCCGAAGAAGCTGCGGAAGAAACAGAAGATACGTCTGATGATACTTCCGATGACGAAACCGAAGGAACTTCCGATGAAACCTCCGATGACGAAGCCGAAGGAACTTCCGATGAAACCTCTGATGAAGGAACCGAAGAAACTCCCGATGAGACCTCCGGTGATGAGGAAGGCTCTTCTGAAGATGATTCCGGCAGTGATGAAAGCGACACAAAGGAACCCATTGGCTTATGTGAAGCCACCTGAACAAAACTGAATTTATCAGCTTTTACATAATAAAGAAATGCTCACAAATGGCTGTATATTGTCATTTGTGAGCATTTTCTATTGTCCCATTGTACGGAGATTTTGGGATATATCAGTATTTATCTCTTAGAAGAATAACAGAAATATCATCCCACGAAACCTCAGTATAGAACTTGCCCGTCTGAATGCCGATAAATGCATCTGTTACTTTATCAACCTTGCTGAAAGCATAAGTCATACCGCCGAAATAAGTACCCTTGTTGGCATAAGCTGTGCAGTCAAGGCAGTCAATGATATTGTGAGGCTGATAGTCTTCTTCCTTCTTTATGAGTATGCCGAGGGACTTATTATGGTTGAACCAGCCATATCTTCCCTTCTTCTCAAAACAAACCATATTCTTGTATATACCCACTATCTTCACGTTGCGGATAACACTATAATTAAAGCTGTTCATTGAAACATCACATACTTTGCCAAGATATTTTTCAATATCAAAGAGATCAGCCTGAGCTTCAGCTTTTTCAAGTCTTTCGCTGTCTGCCTGAGAAATAGGCAGATCAAATTCATCTCTTATAAGCTGATCAATAGTAATGTTATAGAAATCAGCAATTCTTAACAGAAGCTGAATGTCGGGAACAGAGCTTCCTGTTTCCCACTTTGATACAGCCTGCCTGCTTACGCCCAGCTCCTCTGCGAAGGCTTCCTGGGACATATTGTTCATCTTTTTGATTATGGCGATCTTTTCATTGAGTAACATAGTAATACCTCTTTCTTCAGGGAGTGTTTCCCTGTGTTTGATGTATTCAGAATACATCAGACAGATAAAAAAATCAACATATCCGACCTTGAATCCTGCTACTTTTAGTTGCAGGCATGTATTTACGTTATTTTCATGTGTTCTGAAACCAAAGGATAACAGAATGCTACTAAAATTATTCTATATATCAGGTACAAAGCTAAATTCATTTACATATAATGCACCCTGAATCATATGGCCTCATATAAACCCCAAAAACAATAGAGAAATCAGGAAACACTATATAACATAGTCCATAATTCTACGGAAACAAGCCATTTTCGGCATATTTTTCTACGACGGTTTTACGACACTTTTCTGAAAATAGTGCACAAAAACAGGCAAAAACAGCATATTTTACGGACAGTAACACAATTCATCACGAAATAGCAAAATGCCCTCAAACAACGTAACAGCGTCATTTGAAGGCACTAAAAATGGCAGGGGCAGTAAGAATCGAACTCACGACACGCGG
>JBJEQN010000113.1:0-26071 GCA_051881775.1 Oscillospiraceae bacterium
TTGTTTCAGCAAGAGAGCCGTACTCGGGTGAGAGATCACGGTCGTGCCAGCAGAAGTAGTCAATAGAAAGCTTATCCATAATTTCAAAAGCAGCGTCTACCTTAGCCTTTGCTCTTGCTGTGGGGTCAGCTTCGCCCCAGGTCTTATCGGCAGTGCCGCAGCCGAACATATCGGTGCCGTCGCCGCCCATAGTATGCCACCAAGAAAGAGCAAACTTCAGGTGTTCTCTCATAGGCTTGCCGTTTACAACTTCATCGGGGTTATAATATTTGAAAGCAAGGGGATTTGTGCTGTCCTTGCCTTCGTAGGGGATTTTGCCGATTTCTTTAAAAAACTCGCTCATGTTCATTTCCTCCGAAAAATATCATAAATTTATTTCTGTGCTGACACACTTAGTGCCGCTGAGTTTCTCGCTTATTTCATCAGGCTGATGAGTGCCTGCGTATAATGTAAACCTGCTGCCGAAGCGGCTGCGCTCGCCGTTTTCATCAACTGCGGTGAATGCTCTTTCCGATACGGGAATTTCCACGGATATTTTCTCACCTGCCGCAAGTCTTACCCTCTTGAAACCGCACAGACTTACATTAGGCACAGCGTTTTCGCAATAGTCCTTGATATAAAGCTGAATAACGTCATCAACCGTTTTACTGCCCGTGTTTTCGACGGTCACAACAGCGTTGCCGTCCTTGTATTCAACCGATGTGCAAACAATTTTTCCGTAAGTAAGTCCGTATCCGAATGGATACAGCACGTTATTTTCCGCATAACGGTAGGTGCGGTTTTTCATGGAATAATCGGTGAAGTCGGGAAGCATATCGGAACGCTCATAGAATGTAACAGGCAGCTTGCCGGTCGGTGAAACGTCGCCGAAAAGTATCTTTGCAAGTGCCGTGCCGCCTTCCGAGCCGGGATACCATGCGTGTATAAGCGCATCAGGCTCACATTCGGTATTAACCGAACTTCCTACGGCGCACACAACGACGACCGGCTTGCCCGTTTTCATTATCTTGTCAACCAAGATACGCTGGCTTTCGGGCAGACGCAAATCATTCTTATCTCCCGAAGAAAACTCGTTGCCAGTATCGCCCTCTTCGCCCTCAATGGTGGAGTCGAGTCCGACACAAAGCACAACAAGGTCGGCACAATCCGCAGCAGCAAGAGCCTCGGCGTATCTGTCGCCTGCCTGTGCAAGTCCGGAGGTTCTGTCCTTATAAAGATGACAGCCCTCGGCATAGATGACTCTTCCGTCAAATCTTTCCCTGATACCGTCAAGGAAGGTGACGTATTTATCCGCGGTACCGTTATAGTTGCCCTCCAGCGCAATTCTGCTGTCGCTGTTTGGACCGATGACCGCAATTGTCTGCAGCTTGCTTTCATCAAGGGGAAGTATGCCGTTATTTTTCAGCAGTACCATAGACTTTTCGGCACATTCCAAAGATACTTTCTTATGCTCACTGCATGATACAACAGTATACGGTATATCGTCAAACTCTGTCTTTTCATCGAACATACCCAGCCTTATCCTTGTTCTCATAAGGTGTATGCAGGCGTTTCGGATATGCTCTTTTGTGATAAGTCCCTCGTTAAGTGCGGCAAGGAGATATGCATAAGTGCAGCCGCAGTTTACATCGCAGCCCGACTTTATTGCAAGTGCCGCCGACTCAACGGGATTCGACGTAAGACCGTGATGCTCATGGAAATCACGTATTGCCCAGCAATCGGACACAAAATATCCGTCAAAGCCCCACTCGTTCAGCTTGGACATAAGGAAATCGCTTGCGCAGGATGCTTCACCGTTCACACGGTTATATGCGCCCATTACGCCCTCAACGTGGGCGTCCTTAACAAGTGATTCAAATGCAGGGAGATAGGTTTCTTCAATATCCTTCGGTGAAGCCTCTGCATTAAATTCGTGACGCACTGCTTCGGGACCGCTGTGTACAGCATAATGCTTAGCGCAAGCGGCAGCCTTCATTGTTTTTCCTTCACCCTGCAAGCCTTTTACAAAGGCTTTACCGTTTTCGGCGGTCAAATACGGATCTTCACCATAAGTTTCATGTCCTCTGCCCCAGCGAGGATCACGGAAAATATTGATATTGGGCGCCCAGAAGGTCAGACCCTTGTATATATCTCTGTCACCGTATTTTGTATATGCATTATACTTTGCACGAGCTTCCTCGGCGGTTATTTCTGCGACCTTTTTAGTCAGTTCTGTATCAAACATAGCCGCCAGACCGATAGCCTGAGGAAACATTGTGGCTATGCCCGAACGAGCAAGACCGTGAAGTCCCTCGTTCCACCAGTTGTACGCAGGAATGCCCAGTCTTTTTACGGCAGGAGCGTCGTATCTGAGCTGAGAAGCCTGCTCCTCCACCGTCATTGCATCGGTCAGCGCAATTGCTCTTTCTTCTGCGCTGAGGGAGTTGTCAAGATATTTTTCCATAGTGATCTTCCTTTCAGATTTAATTATATTGCATTAAGAAATCTGTTGATCCGACCGCCGATATGCTCCTTAAAATCATGCAGATCCGGCTCAAAATTACCTTCGTTATCCAGCAGGCACCAGTGTTCTGAAATGACTGCTTCCTCATCCTTCGCAAACTCTCTTTTTTCTCCCAAAAGCTCACATTCAAGGAACAGATTGTTGGTATATACCTCGAAATTGCAGGAATAATCGGGATAGCATACCTCCTCATATTTCGGGATACATTTTGCAAATATCTGCCCATTGACCGCATAGGCAGCGTAACCGTCCTCAAGATTAAAGCCTGCTTTGAAAGTCTTTCTTATGTAGCTGTCCTGCCTTATGCGCACTTCGGAATTTGTTATTCTGACACGGCTGTCATTTATATCGGAATAGTCCCAAAGACTTATCACACGGTTGGGAAGATATCCTTTTTTCTGCGTGCTGATTGGGATAATACAAACTCCGCCATGTGTAAGGCTCGTCACGGACCATGGTGCAAACTCCGCTTTTTCCTCGGATATATTGCGTATTTTGTGGGTTATCTTCACAACGGGAGATGCCTCGTTCATTTCAATTATCATAGTAAATTCCTTACCAAATGGAGTGACGGGCGGAATTAATGTAAGAGTATTGTTCGTGAGCTCGCAGCTTACCCTGCTGTTATCGGGGTAATAGGTTTCGGGATTCACCTCGGGCGCACACCAAAGCCTGTGTCCGCCGTATGCCACCCATATTCCGTATTTTCCTGCAGGCTCGGTAAATCTGCGCTCGGTATCTTCAAAAAGCACATTTTCCTTTCCCGCAAGGGAAAAATATATTATTCTCGGACCTTCTTCGAGTGTCACTCCCAAGGTAATAATACCGTTATCAAGAAAAATACATTCACCAAAATTCTTGTATATACGTTTTGAAGATATTACACTCATAATTTTTCCTCCAATTGCGGAATAAATATTGATCGTTTAAATTGTGTTATCTTTTCTTTCCGATGATCGCTTTCGCTTTTTCTTTTCGTCATACATAAGCTTGTCTGCTTTCCGCACCAGTTCTTCAAAGCTAAGCTCCATACTGCTGTCGACATAAGCTATTCCAATGCTCACAGATACCTTATACGGCTTTCCGGAACCGCGGTTGAAATTATCCAAGAAGCTGTTGACGGCGGCTGAAATTTCCTCTTTATCATGCTTGCCGCAGCATACCGCCAGCATTTCATCACCGCCGAATCTTGTACAGAGGGAGTTGGGTGGGCAAGCGGCCATAAGTGCATTTGCGGCTGTTTTTATGGCGGAATCTCCCTCATCGTGTCCGAAATTATCGTTGATATACTTTAAACCGTCCAGGTCTGCCATAATGATAGTCAAATCAAAGGGCGGCTGATTTTTTCTAAGCATTCTGTCCAGCTCGTAAGTAAATCCCCGTCTGTTTAAAAGTCCCGTAAGCAGATCTGTGCTGTACATTTTATCTATAATATTCATAAGATAATGCTTGTGACGAAGATTGCGATAGTCGCCAAGTGCATTGTTCAGCATATTTACCGTCTGAGGTATCTTCATAAAGTTTCCGCAGTCGCAGCTGCTGAAGTGAAAGCAGACATATCCCATAGGAATGTCCAGATAATGCAGTGCTGTGAAAATAAAAATTCGGCTTCGTTCCATAAAATAATCAAGATCAGGTACAATATCCTTTGATGCAAACCAACGTGGAACAAAAGGCGAAGTGCCGTCATTGTCATAAAGCAGAAGCATATAATCACTGCTGTCGGTATTGTTAGTATGACGCTCCAAAGGGTTTACAGCTTCATCAACACATTCCTGCCTAAGCAGGCAGCACATATCATAAATATATCTGTCATCAAAAAGAGCTGCGATCTGCTCGAAATTGTCACAGCATTGGATTTTTGCCGATATTTCCGAAAGCTCCAGATTTTCCTCCTGAAATCTGTACAAACGGTTGTTTACAAGATCAAGATATTCTGCGGTATTGGTCTTCTTTTCACATAAACAGCCGCAGGATTCGTAAACTACAAGCTCGGGAGCTGCAAACAGCTTTTTTTCTGTCTGTGTTTTATTTATCATATTCGGAAGTATCTCGGCAGTTTTGTCTGCAAGAGCATCATAGCTGCACAAAACAGATGTAAGCCTCGGTGATGTGAAGTGTATCTCGTTTATGCCGTCATAGCCTGTCACCATAACGTCCTCGGGAACCTTTATCCCATGCTTGTTAAGCACGCCTATCACGGCGATTGCCATATTGTCACTTGCACATATTATGGCTTCGGGCAGGCTGCCGCTTGAGACAAGTCTTTCCGCTGCTTCTGCGGCAGGACCCGGACAAAAACCGCAGTAGCTTACCATATCTTCGCTGAATGTAATATTGTTTTCCTCCAAAATTCTCCGAAAAACATCAAGCCGCTGCTCCGAATAAAAATCACCCTTGTTTCCTGCAATAAAGCGAAGCTTTTTTGCCTTGTGAACGTTAACGATATGAGTGACGATCTTTTCAAAGCCGATAGCGTTGTCAAAATTAACGCATATGCAGTCGGAACGTTCATTTCCCGTAACAATTACGGGGGTACCCGATTCTTTTGCACGGCTTATGATCTTATCGGTAATGCAATTGTTTCTGAGCGTTTCTTCATAAACTATCAGAACATCGGTTATTTTAAAATCAATAAGCTCAAAAACGGAAGCCTGCCCCTCCAGCGTTGAGGTGTTGCTGTCAAGTGAACAGCAGGTGTTGTAAACAAACAGGCTGTAACCAAGGGGAGAGATCTTTTCATTGAGAGAAACTGCAAATGCATAGCTTGAAGCGTCCTGTATTCTTGAAATGCACAGAGAAATAATTTTACGGTCACCTATCATATGTCTGTCCGCCTTTCTGTAATTCAATCTGCCAATGAATCCATGATCGCCTTGACAATTTCGGGACAATACCAGCTAAGCTCTCTGCGGTTGAAAATGCCGAACAACTCGTTGCCCGAGGTGTGATACCCGTTATCCCACCATACGCAGGGAATACCGTGCTTTTCTGCTGTGCTTACATAGCAGGA
This sequence comes from Oscillospiraceae bacterium, assembly GCA_051881775.1. Classification (GTDB taxonomy): domain Bacteria; phylum Bacillota; class Clostridia; order Oscillospirales; family Ruminococcaceae; genus UMGS363. The sequence continues at coordinate 5,517 of JBJEQN010000113.1, forward strand.
AGTCCATTTTACCACCTCGTCATCGTTGGTCGTTCCCCAGTCCTTGTCGATAACCTTTGCAACTGCTCCGTATTCGGTTATGATAACGGGAATGCCCTTGCTTACAAAGGTATTGTCAAGATTCTGGAACAGCGTTTCGATTTCAGTTGCGCAGGAATCATCGAAATACAGCGCATTCCAGCTTTCTCCCACAGAATCGTATGTAAAGCGGTAGGGGGTATATGCGTGGATCGATACGCCCACATACTTATCATCGGGAACGGTCAGATTTTCTATTGCAACGGGTACAGATGAATCGGCAAAGGTGGTTATCAGCAGGGTTCTTGTTTCATTGTTTCCGCCCGTTGCTCTGACAGCCTTAATGAAGGTATCGTTCAGCTGATTAAGGGAATCTCTGCCCTCCTCGGTGCCGCCGTTCCATTCGTTTGCGCCGCCTTTTATCCTCGGTTCGTTAAGTCCCTCGAAGATAAGATGGTCGCCGTAATCCGAAAAGCGCTCTGCGACCTGAGTCCAGAGTGCGGAAAGCTGCGCCTTTACGTTATCAAGTCCGTCATACTGTGGCTTTAACCAGCTGTCCTCATGGTGGGCGTTCAGAATAACGTACATATCGTTTTTCAGAGCGTAGCCCACAACTTCTTCCACACGGTCAAACCATTCGGGGTCAACAGTATAGTCGGGTGCTTCTCCCATATGACCGTCCCATGTGGTGGGGATACGAATGGTATTGAAGCCCGCTTTATAAACCTCTTCTATCATTTCCGGCGTTGTTTTGGGATTGCCCCATGCAGTTTCTCCGCCCTCGGCGTCAAAGGTGTTGCCCAGATTCCAGCCTGCGCCCATTTCGGCGATAAGCTCTGCGGAGGATATACCACGCATTTCACCCAATGGACGAGTTTTTTCCTGCATTTCACCCGATGGACTATTATTCTCCTCGGCAGGCGCAGGTTTACTTGCGCAGGCGGTCATTGAAACTGCCATAACTGCTGCCGTTAATAATGCAATGATTTTTTTCATAAAAGTTCTCCTTTCAAAGCAACTGTATTATTCTTTCAAGCTGCTGCGAATAGTGTTCGCCGCTTATGCCGAAGTCAATGCCCTTGTATGTCCAAGCGGCTCTTCCTATGCCGAACTTTTCAAAAACGCTGTGTATATCCTCAAACCAAATTGCGGTGTCGCTTGCTTCTGCACGGTCGATAACGCCGTACTCTCCGCAGTAAAGCGGAACGTCCGCATTTTTGGCGGCTTCAACAGCCTCGGCAATGAGCTTTTCCATAAATTCTGCGCCCATTGTATCTGTATTATTAAGTCCCGAACCGAAGCACTCAATGTTTCTCGAAATTTTGCGGTAGCTTTCCATATTTCCGGGATAACGGATAGTTTTATCTGCAAGAAGCGGCTGCCACGGTGCAAGCTGATGAGTGAAAATAAACGGCTCGTAAAAATGAAAGTTATAAACAATATTTTTGTCGTCGGGAATATCGAGAAGCGCCAAAGTGTGAACGCTGTTCCATTGTGTTCCGCCTATGATTATCTTTTTATCGGGAGCAAAACGCCGTATTTCGGAAACCGCCTTTGAAGCAAGAGCGTTCCAACGGCTGCTGTCCTTTTCAACTATCTCATTGAGCAGCTCAAAAGCGGCATTGCGGCATTTTCCGTAACGTGCGGCAATATTTTTCCAGAGAGAAATAAACCTTTCCTGCGGCTCGGGGCTGTCAAACATAACATTGTCCTCGGGCTTGTTGTCAAAAGCAAATCCGGACGTTTTATGCAGGTCAAGTATAACGTTCAGACCGTACTTTTCGCACCACATAATGCAGTCGTCAATGTGCTTATATCCGCTTTCCGACGGTTTGCCCTTCTCGTCCTCAATAACGTTGTAGTCAATGGGCAGACGAACATGGTCAAGTCCCCACTCCGATATTGTTTTTATGTCACTTTCGGCAATAAACCCGTTGTAATGTTCCTCGGAATACTCTGCGCACTGTGAAAGCCAGCCCCCAAGATTTATTCCACGCATATATCCATCAAATTTTTTCATCTGACATTCTCCTCAGTTCTTTTTAAGAATTATCATATTCCAGGAATGGGGTGCAAGAGTTATCTTTTCTCCAATATTCCTGATAACGGGAATTACATTTTCCGGCTCATCGGCAGTATTTATTGCTTTAAGGTCGCCGCCTTCAAGTGCCACCTGCCGATAAGGACGATAATCGCTGTCACCGGGCAGGTTTATGCTCAACTCACATTCGCTGTCAAGGGAACGGTTTACGGCAAAAACAGCAATTTCGCTTTCGTCCTCCGAAATAACGGCGGCAGAGTCGATATAGGGAATATTCTGCATATTTCCTGCGTTATAGCTGCCGCATTCGCAGAAGGTTCTCACTGCAGTACCTCTGCCGTGACGAGATGTGTACATAAAGGGATAGTATATGGTCTGCGCCCAAGCTCTGCCGCCCGTTTCGGTCATAATGGGGGCAATAACATTTACAAGCTGCGCAAGGCAGGCTATCTTTACCCTGTCGCTGTTGTTGAGAAGGGTTATCATAAGGCTGCCAAGCACAACGGCGTCTTCAAGATTGTAAACATCTTCGAGAAGGGGAGGAGCCACCTGCCACTTGGGTATTTCCTTATCCTGCTCGTTGCTGTGGAACCAGATATTCCACTCGTCAAAGGAGAGATTAACGGTTTTGTCCGACTTTTTCTCACGCTTGACCTCGTCGCATATAGCAGCCACCTGCTTGATGAATTTGTCCATTTCAATTGATGATGCAAGATAAGCGGCGGTGTCATTGTTCGGATTTCCGTAATAATTGTGCAGGGAAATATAGTCGATATGCTCGTAACATTCACGAAGCACGGTGCGCTCCCATTCCATAAAGGTAGGCATATTTATATGTGCGCTGCCGCAGGCTACAAGCTCGATGGACGGGTCTGTCCATTTCATCAGCTTTGCTGTTTCGCAGGCGATACGTCCGTATTCATAAGGCGTTTTGCTGCATATCTGCCAAGGACCGTCCATTTCGTTGCCAAGGCACCACAGCTTTATTCCGAAAGGCTTGTCAAAGCCGTTTCTGCGGCGCATGTCCGCATAATATGTATCCGTTTCGCTGTTGCAGTATTCAACAAGGTTACGAGCTTCGTCCGGACCTCTTGTTCCGAGATTTACAGCCATCATTATTTCGCTGCCTGCACGCTTTGCCCATTCCTGAAATTCGTCAATTCCGACCTCGTTGGTTTCAACAGACTGCCACGCAAGCTCCATTTTCCTCGGACGCTTTGACTTGTCTCCCGTGCCGTCCTCCCAGTTGTAACCCGATACGAAATTTCCGCCGGGGTAACGTACAACGGGAACGTCCAGCTCCTTTACCATATCCATAACATCTGTACGAAAACCCATTTCGTCAGCTGTTTTGTGTTCCGGTTCATATATTCCGCCGTAAACTGCTCTTCCCAGGTGCTCAACAAATGAGCCGTAAATTCGGTTATCTATTCTGCTGATAGCGTTGTCTTTTGAAATAGTGATCTCTGCTTTCATTTTATATCATATCCTTTCTTTGCAAAGGCGCTCTGCCTTGAATTTTTTATTGCCTAAATTATATAAAATACTATTGCTTTTTTCAATATAATATCCTGCTAAAAAACTGACTTATCCTGCTATAACGGTTTTGCGGTCAAAAAAATGCTGCAAAATATTATTGTGTTTTGCTGCCCTACTGACTTATCTTGTCAAAATGCTGACTTATCCTGCTTTAGAGCTTCCAAAAAGCAAGATAAGTCAGCGATAATGCAGAATAAATCATTGTAAAGTAATTTTAAATGGATTATGATTAATTTACAAGGTTTGAACCGAAACGCATTACATTTAATTTTGACGAGGTGAACTGATATGAAAAAAGAAACTGCAAAAAAATTATCCCTTGTATCAGCCATTGTACTTATGGCATCATCTGTGGCCGCCTGCGGAAACGGCGGCGGAGAAGAGACCACGACCACAGCCGAAACCACTACCGCCACAATGAATGAAGAACAGGCTGCTGTTGTAGAGCAGATCGAAGTCGAAGCGGAAAAGCTTGAAAACCCGACGCTCAAATTCTTTTCATTCTGGGATATAAATCCCACCCCGGGAGAGCCTGTGCCCGTTGCACTCCAGCTTTTCCAGACTAAGTACGGCGGAAAGATCGAATTGGTCCCTACGACCTGGGAAACAAGATATAATGATCTTGCCACCAAGGTTTTAGGCGGCGATTCACCCGATATGTTCTCTGCCTGCGACCTTGACCTGTTCCCCGGAAAGGTCGCTGCCGGAATGTTTGACCCCTTGGATGATTATCTCGATTATGATTCCGATGAATGGTCGGAGGGTGCAAGACAGATCAATGAAATGCACTCCGTCGGCGGAAAGCACTACATTGCCTGCGCCTCCACAAGTACAGGTATGGTAATGATATATAACAAGCGCACCATTGAAGAAAACGGACTTGACGATCCTGCCGAGCTTGCTTACAACAACGAATGGACATGGGATAAGTTCAAGGAAATGTGCTATGCCTATGCCGATAAGGATGAGGGAAAATATGCAGTAGGCGGCTGGTGGTATGAGCCGGGTATGATACTTACTACAGGCGTTCCCATTATCGGAATGGAGGACGGAGTTATTGTCAATAACCTTATGAGTCCCGAGGTCGAGCGTGTTCAGAATCTGTTTCTTGAAATGAAAAATGCCGAGGTAATGTACCCCTATGCGGAATATGACTGGACTGTAAAGCCCGAGTGGATAGGCGAAGGCAAAACTCTCTTCTATCCTATCGGAAGATGGGGACTTCTTGAACCCGACCTTTCCGCATACGGCGAGCCGGACGAGATAATGTTCGTTCCTACTCCCCGTGACGAAAGCGCAGACGCATGGTATCTTACCGCTCACGGCGGCGTTGACGCATACGCACTCTGCAAGGGTTCAAAAAATCCCGAGGCTGTTGCCGCATATATCAAGTGCCTCCAGGTACAGGTGAATGATGAGAGCGTTCAGTCTATAAACGAGGAACAGCTCCGCAACGAGTATAAATGGAACGATGATATGATAGAAATGGACAGATATATTGCCGAACTTACAAATGCTCACCCTGTAGTTGATTTCTATGTTGCTGTAAATACCGATGTGACTGATCTGCTTTACAACAGCGTAAAGGATTCAAGCTATAACGGTACAGACTGGTATTCAACTCGTGACGCTCTTAATGATGCGGTGCAGACAAACGTTGACGCAATGAACGAAACTCTCAAAAATTTAGGTTGATTTGTGAGGAAAAATATTATATAATAAATACATAGTATATCGGGAGGTGTGAAAATTGCATATCAATAATATAGGCTATAACCATTGCCATGACGCTGATTTTCAGATACAGCGCCCCACAGGTTCCGGCGACTATCTTATGCTTCTCCTAAAAACTCCTGCAATTTTCACGCTGAACGGTGAGGATATTATCACAGACCCCGATTCGTTCATACTGTTTCGTGAGGGTACTCCCCAGCTCTACCGTGCATACGGTGCGCAGTTTTCAAACGACTGGTTCCATTTAAGTATCTATGATGATGAAATGAGGTTTTTTGAAGCGCTGGACATTCCTTTTGATACGGTAACGCCTATCGGGAACCTGAACGGATTATCGCTTATCATCAAGAATATGTGCTATGAGAATTACTCGTCAAATCTGTATAAGACGGATTCTGTGGAGCTGTATATGAAGCTGTTTTTTATAAAGCTCAGTGAGAAAATACACGCCGCAGGAAATGACGGCTCGGCTTCTTATTATGATAAGATGTCTATACTCCGTTCGCAGATATACAATATGCCTTATCACGACTGGAACATTGAGGGGCTTGCACATCAGCTTACAATGAGCAAATCCTATTTCCAGCATTTATACAAAGAAATTTTCGGCATAAGCGTTATGAACGACGTTATCCAGAGCCGCATCGAACATTCAAAGTATCTGCTGTCAACAACGGATATACCTATCACTCAGATAGCGGAAATGTGCGGATATAAATGCGAGCTGCATTTTATGCGTCAGTTCAAAGCGAGGATGCATATGACCCCGTCCGAATACCGTAAGCATATTGCGGACGAAGAAAAATAAACTTAAAAGATTCTTGGGTTTTTCATACTTCTCCTAAATAAAGCCGTTCTGTGTTCTCACCGGGCGGCTTTAGAATTATCTTTTAATTGCGAAAGGAACGATTTTATGAGCTTCAGAAAGGATTTTGTATGGGGAGCGGCTACTGCTGCCTATCAGATAGAGGGCGCTTTTGACGAGGACGGCAAGGGCAGAAACATATGGGACGAATTTACCCATACCGAAGGCAAAATTTACGACAACAGCACAGGGGATATTGCCTGCGACCACTATCACCGCTATAAAGAGGACGTAAGGCTTATGGCGGAGCTTGGGATAAAGGCATACCGCTTTTCCATATCGTGGAGCAGGATACTTCCCGACGGCACGGGTGCGGTAAATCAAAAGGGCATTGACTTTTACAATGACCTTATAAACGAGTTGCTGAAATACGGCATTGAACCCTATGTTACGCTGTATCATTGGGATCTGCCATATGCCCTTCACCTTAAAGGCGGCTGGCTGAACGATGATATTTCCGATCATTTTGAGCAGTACACAACGATCGTTGCGGAAAACTTCGGCGACAGAGTAAAGAACTTTATCACCTTTAACGAGCCGCAGGTTTCCACAGGCTGCGGATATTTTGAAGGCTGTCACGCTCCGGGATATAAGCTTGCGGACAAAGAACTCCTGCACATCTGCCATAATATTTTAAAAGCTCACGGAAAAGCAGTAAGAGTGCTCAGAAGAATTGTTCCCGATGTAAAAATCGGTTTTACCTCAGCCTCAAGCCCGCTTGTTCCTGTGTCGGATAATGATGTTGATGCTGCAAGAAACGCATTTTTCAGCAGCGGAAAGGGACATTTCATATTTTCCGAAGCCTTCTGGCATGACGCTGTTGTATTCGGAAAATATCCCGATGCTGTGCTTAATGCTTATGGCAATGATTTCCCGAAAATAAATGAGGGAGATATGCAGCTCATTTCCGAACCCATTGATTTTATAGGACTGAATATCTACACGGGTTCTTATGTAAAAACCAATAAGGACGGCTTTGCCGAAAGAGTGCCTTGCCCTGCCGGACACCCTCGGACGGCTATCGGCTGGGATATAATTCCCTCGTCGATCTATTGGGGAACGAAATTCTATTATGACAGGTACAAGCTGCCTATATTCATTACCGAGAACGGAATGTCCGCTCACGACTGCATCTCCCTTGACGGCAAAGTACACGACCCCAACCGCATAGATTATCTGAACCGCTATCTCCTTGAACTGAGAAGAGCAGCAGAGAACGGCGCTGATATAGGTGGATATTTCCAGTGGTCGCTTATGGATAACTTTGAATGGGCAAAGGGTTACAGCGAGCGTTTCGGCTTGATATATGTTGATTATCCCACGCAAAAACGCATTGCAAAGGATTCGGCATACTGGTATAAAAATGTAATTGATAATAACGGCGAAAATCTATAATAAAGAAAACGGGAAGTGTGGTTTTTGACGCTTCCCGTTTTTTATTTTTTTATGCTTTATCCTTTTTTGGTGGGATAACAGGCAAAAGAAGATAGGGCCTTTTACCTGTTTCGGAATATACCGTTGTGGTGCCGGAAAACTCTTTTCGTTTCATATCCATATTATGAGTATACATCGCATTTCCTGCCCACACTTTTTCATGGGTAAGAATTCTGAACAGCTGCTTCATCGGAAGTGCTCTGAACATTCCTATGATCAATTTTGGATTCTTAAAATAATGACTTATATCTACTTTGCTTTTCAAACCGGGAGCAGAAAATCTGAAATCTCTTCCTCCAATGTTTACCCCAAGACGGTAACCTTTGGGTATAATGATCGAAGTGAGCCATATTTCGATATTCATTTGAACTTTCTCGCCTTCCTTCAAAGGCTGAAGCTCGTCATGAGTATGATAGGGACGGTATGGGAGGCTTTTCTCTTTATCCATCTTTCTATGTGATGCTCTTAACCAGCCTGTTGCAATAACGCCATGGGGATCATTGGCGGCAACCAATGATACATCATTTCCATTTGGGTCAAGAACCCTTATCGTAAGAAAAATGTCTGCATCTTTGGTTGAGGAAGATATTAACATCGATGCAGCTGCAGGTCCGGTAATTTCAAGCTCTTCTGCCAGAGGCTCCGTGAAGAAATTTATTCCCTCACTGTCTGCTTTAAATGAAAACCGGAAATCATCGCTTTCATCGGTTGAAAGGCTGCCGTTTTTATGAAGATAAAATTTTGTCCATTGCGTTCTTGCGATAGGCCACTCCTGTTCATCTCTGTCGGTAAAAGAACCGTCAACATTTCTAAGTCTAAGATGTACCGGAGCACGATTCCAGGTGCCTTTTCCTTTCAGATAGTGATCCAGAAATGCTTGCTGCATTGTCCTGCCATAATCGGTGTAAAACTCAGTAAAATGCTCCAGCCCATGGATCTCCAAATATTTTTCTTTAGAAGGGATCGTCAGATATCCTTCTGTATTGCCGCGAAGGTGCAGAGCGTTTCCACCCCAGTTTCCGCAAGATAAAACAGGAATTTCAATTTTTGACAAATCGATAAGCCTGCGCTGATAAACATCCGCATTTATCAATTCGTTTTCTTCGATCTCTTCAAAATAGTTTCTCCTGTTCTTAATGAGCTCTTTTTTTGTAAGGGTTTTGGGTCCCGACAAGTAGTCCTCGGAGATTTTTCCGACCTGCCCGTATTTCCCAAGGCCATTTTGTACCGAGGCGACCTGAAGCGGATACCAGGCATTTACAAAATCAGACCCAATGCCGCCGTGTCGTGCAAATTCTCTGTAAAGATCACATGCACCCTCGAATGGGATGATCGCTTTAAGATGAGGAGGACGTTGTGCAGCTACTGCCCATTGCATAATAGCATAATAAGAGATCCCAAGCCCAGCTATATTTCCGTCACACCAAGGCAAAGAGGCAATTTTCTCAATGCATTCGGCATAATCTTTAGCTTCCCGGATCGTCCAATTGTCAATGACCCCTTCCGAGCGTCCACAGCCACGGGAGTCGATTTTTGCAATTGCATAGCCTTCAGGAATCCATTTTTCAGGATCTACTGTTTCCCAATTCATATATTTTCCGCTGGTGCCTTTGAGGATCTCCGGATACTTTTCTTTAATATCGTGCCAGAACAAGCTATATCCTTGAGAGAAATGCATCCCTTTGCTGTAAGGCCCATAAGTCGTAATACACGGATATTGCCCTTCCTTGTCAGGGCGGTAAACGTCATACCGAATAATTGTATTGTCACGCAGCACAACTTCACAATCGAATTCTATAATCATTCCATCACGGTTAACAGTTTTCATTTTTTCACCTTTTAGCGCCTTATTATATGTTAATTATACCACGAAATGAGGTGATGTTCAAGTGCTTATTAAACTTTCACATATAGATAAGTGCTTCCCCACTTTGCCATTTCATAATAGATATTAAGCATTGATTTTCCTGCTTCTGTCAAAGAATACTCTACACGCAATGGCACCTCATTGTATTGCTTTCTCTCTACAATTCCACGTTCCTCTAAAATTTTCAAGGTTGCGGAAAGCATTGTGTTGGTAATTCCGTTCAGATTCTTTTTCAACTGACCAAATCTCAGCTGATCCGTTTTTTCTAACTCATATATAACTCGGGATGTCCATTTTCCGCTCAGAAGCTCCAGCGTTTTTGAAACAGGACAGTTTTCTTGCGGAGTGTCATTTTTGATATATTCCCGGAATTCTTCAAAAGTCATTGTTTCATAACCTCCATGGTACAAAAAATAATACTTGGTAAGTATAAACTGCGTACTTGCTATATAATAAAATATATAGTATAATTATTATACCAACATATATATTCAATGTCAATAAATTCGGAGGCTATTTATTATGGAATTACTGAGTGCTATTTTATCAAGGAGAGCTGTACGTTCTTACAAAAATATTGCCGTAGAGGATTCACAGCTGGAGCAGATCCTTAAAGCCGGTTGTGCCGCACCTGTCGGCAAGAATCTATATGACCATTTAAGAATTACGGTCGTTCAAAACAAGGATATTCTTCGTTCAATTTCCGAAGGATTAAAAGCGAATATGCAGGTGGATTTTGACCCATTATACAATGCGCCTGCGTTGATACTTGTTTCAACGAAAAAGATGCCTTTTCCCAATATCGAATATGCCGACGCAGGCTGCATTATGCAGAATATGATGCTTGAAGCAACGGAACAGGGGCTTGGAAGCGTTGTTATATGGGGCAGCGCTATGGTTGTAAACGCTGTACCCGATTTAAAGAAAGCGCTCAGCATACCCGACGATTATACCGCTGTGTCGGGTATTGTTATCGGCTATGCAGGAGAAGCGGTCGAACCAAAAGAACTTACTCTTTCCATTCATGTGGACAGAATATAAAGGAGGCCTTGATAAATGGTTTTAGTAACAGGAGCAAGCGGACAGGTAGGAAAACACCTTTTGCGGTCGCTGTCTGCCAAAGGAATTGAAACCCGTGCCTAGATACACAATAAACAAAATGAAGAAGCTGTGCTTGCAGAAGGCGCATCCTAGGTGTTTATCGGAGATCTGACTTCTCATAAAGATGCTGCCAAAGCTATGAAAGGCATTGACACTGTTTATTTTATTTGTAATGCGTTTAATCCGCAGGAGGATGAGATCGGAGCCGAGCTGATAAAATTAGCAAAAAGCATTGGCAATATCACATTTATCTATCACTCGGTCATGCATTCTTTGCTGTCGGATATGCCTCATCACAAAAGGAAGCAGGAAGTCGAAAAAACTCTTGTGGATTCGGGTATTCCTTATGTGATAATTCAGCCAACTGTGTTTATGCAGATGCTGACGCCTGCTATTAGATCGTTAAAGAAGGTCGGACCCTTTGTACAGAAATTCTACACCTCCGACAAGACGAAAATGAGCTTTGTTGATATGAAGGATTATGCCGACGCTGCTGCCGAAATAATTTCTTCCGGTGCATATACTTACGGAACTTATGAATTCAGCAGCAAGGGAGCATACTCTCTGTCTGATATGGAAAGCATACTTTCAGAGCTTCTCGGTCGAAAGGTCACAAGCAGCTTTATCAGCGATACGGATTTTTTGGCAGCAGCACATAGAGATCCCGACAGCTATGCAGGTCAGACGGCTCTTGCTATGTTCCGCCATTACAACGAAAACAGCTTTTGTGGGAACGCATTTACACTGACAAATATTCTGGGACGTGATCCTGTCACGATCAGCGAATTTTTGCAAAAGGCTTTGCAGAGCAAATAAGCATTATACACGTTTCCCTAAAATTATATGTTTATCAAAAAATACTGCCTCGTTCTGTCAGATATTGGTCTGACTTTCGGGAGGCAGTATTTTGATTTTATAATATAATAGCTTACATTGCTGTTTTGAGGGATAACTTAAAATTATGTCATTCCCTTTTTTCTTCCGCCTTATCCCGAGAACGTCTGAAAGCCCCCGAGATCAGATAACCTATACTGTTCTATTGCATTCACAGATAATTGAGATAAGCTTTCTCATATTTGTTTAATTTATAAGTCCCGTTTCCGAAAGCCACTCCGAAACATCATCTGCACAGCTATCGGCAGACGAACCGCTGATATGCAGACCCTCGGTTATTTCAGCATCGGGTTCAAGCTCTGCTATGATGTCGGGAGTACCCGAAAAACCGCTGCCGCCGCTGGTGCAGAAGGGAGCAATAGTTTTTCCGGACAGGTCATATTCATCAAAAAAGGTATATACTATCATAGGCATATCAGCCCACCAAATGGGATAACCGATAAAGATCGTGTCATAATCTGACAAATCAATACTATCAGCAATTTTGGGACGTGCACCTCTGCTTTGTTCATCCTGAGCAATATCCAGCAGTTCGTCATAATCATCGGTATAAGGCGTTTCGGGTATCAGCTCAAAAATATCCGCACCCGTCTGAGCAGCTATCTCCTTTGCAACTGCTTCCGTATTACCTGACCAAGAGAAATAAACGATCAATGCAGTATTACTTTCTTCCTCCTGTGTATCTTCGGTAGTTTCCGCTGTGGTTTCTGCGGATATGACAGCACTTTCTGTTTCGAGCACTGTTTCTTCGGTCAATTTTGTGCTTTCGGACAGCGATACAGCAGAAATTTCACTTGTCGGTATATCCGCATCGGACGGCGTTTCATTGTTTGCACAAGCTGTCATAGATACCGCAGCAATTGCTGCAAGTATGAAGCAAAATATCTTTTTCATAATAATCACTCCTTCGATTTTTTTAGCTTATATCTAAGATAATCCAGACATTCAAGCTGCTTTTCATTTTTATGCATTTCATCAAGTATGGCACTGCGTTTTACTTCAAGAATTTCAAGACGTTCCTTTAAAGTCGATACTCCTATCTGTTCCAGAAGCAAATACACCTTGATATCTTCTTTATTAAAACCAATATCGCTCAAGGTCATTATTGTGCTTATCCGTTCAATGTCGCTGTCGTCATACTCCTGTCCCTGCGGTTCATATTCATCAAGTATCTCCGCAGGAATTTTGTATCGGCGCAGCACTTCTTCTCTTGTCATTACGATACCTCTCCGGCATTTTTGTACTGAACATCGTCCACAGGCTCCAGCCATTCGGTTTTGGTATTATCTCCGGGGACTTCAACCGCAAGATGAGAAAACCAGCTGTTTGCCGCAGCTCCGTGCCAATGCTTTACGCCTGCAGGAATAGTGACAACATCGCCTGCTTTAAGATGACGTGCAGGCTTGTCCCATTCCTGATATATGCCCTCACCGTCAACACAGATAAGTATCTGACCGCCGCCCTTTTCGGCATTGTGAATATGCCAGTTGTTGCGGCATTTCGGCTCAAAGGTCACATTCGCAATAAACACCGTTTCCTTTGGGTCGGTCAGCGGCTTTAAGTATGAGTTTCCCGTGAAATATTTTGCATATTCGGAGTTGAACTCGCCCTGTCCGAAAAATCCGCCGTGTTCATCGGCAGCCTGTTCGTCCTTATATACCTCCTTTGCCATTTTAAACGCTGCCCATGCATTGGGCCAGCCTGCATAAAATGCGATATGTGTCAGTATCTCCGCCATTTCATCACGGGTAACTCCGTTCTTTTTTGCAGAAGCAAGGTGATACTCAAGGGAATTATCCACAATACCCTTTCCGATAAGCGCAGAAACCGTTACAATGCTCCTGAGCTTAAGGCTCAGCTTATCTTCTCTTGACCATATTTCTCCGAACAGAACATCATCGTTAAGTCTTGCAAATTCGGGAGCAAAATCTCCCAGACCATCTCTTCCTGCTGTTTGTTTTATCATATTAAACACCTCCATAAAAAATAGGCATAGCCGTTATGACTATGCCTATATTATATATCCGATCATCAGAAATGTAAAATACTTATATTGTATTATTAGGTATACCCGAAAGGTATTTCTCCGAAAAATCAATAAAAGCATTTATTAGCGGAGATACTATCTGATTTTTCTTCCATACCATTACAGAGCCGATATTGAGCTGCGGCTTCAAGGGAACAAAGCGCAGATCGTCATATTTTGCTTCAAGACGGATACAAAGAGCTATCCCCATTTTATGCTGCACCATTACGGCAATATTGTAAAGAAGATTATATGTAGCGGCAATATCAAGGCTGTCGGCATTTTTTCCGAACCACGCCGAAAATTCATTCTGTACCAATGCCCTTTCCGAAACAAAGAGCCGTCTGTTGATAAGATCCTGGGGAGTTACATATTCCTGCCCCGCCAGTTCATCATCACAGCGCACAAGAACGCCCCATTCTTCCTTTACAGCCATACGTATAAATTCGTATTTTCCAATGTCCACAGGCTCTGAAAGCAGTCCAAGATCAAGAAGTCCCTTTTCAAGCCTGTCCTTTATACTGTCGGCGTTTGCGCTGAATATCCTGTATTTCACCAATGGATTTTTCTGCCCAAAGGCTGACATTATTTCGGTTAGGGAAGAAAAACTGAGAAGCTCTCCGCTGCCTATTGCAATTTCGCCGCTTAGCTGCTCAGACCTCATAAAATCCAGCTTTGTTTTTTCCGCAAGGTCTATCATTTCCTGTGCCCTGCGTTTGAGAAGCATACCCTCGTCGGTCAGAACTATCCGGTGATTGCTCCGTCTGAACAGCTTTACTCCAAGCTCTTCCTCCAGCTGCATCAACTGACGTGACAGCGTAGGCTGAGTAACGTGCAGAAGCTGTGCCGCTTTAGTGATATTTTCCTCTCTTGCCGCCATAAGAAAGTAATTTAGTACCCGAAGTTCCATTTTATCGACCTCCATTTTATTCAGTATAACATACTTTTTCCGTTTTTGCAATATTTCTATTGTTCAGATATGCCTTTGAAGCATAATCAGTTATAAAATATAAGCATTTGCAAAGTATATCCTGCCAATGTATAATATACTTAGGTACTTAGGCAATGTCCTTATGGAACATAAAATATATTAAAATCGGAGGTATTTTTATGAGTAAAAAATTAGTAGCATATTTTTCGGCAAGCGGAGTAACAAAATCGGCTGCCCAAAGGCTTGCAAAGGCATCGGGAGCCGACCTGTTTGAGATAAAACCTGCACAGCCTTATTCAAGAGCAGACCTTGATTGGACAAACAAAAAAAGCCGCAGCAGCGTTGAAATGAGCTCGCCCGATTCTCGCCCCGAAATTGCGGAAAAGCTTGATAATATGTCGGATTATGATGTTGTGTTCGTGGGATTTCCTATTTGGTGGTATGTTGCCCCCACGATCATAAACACATTCCTTGAAAGCTATGATTTCTCGGGGAAAACAGTTATCCCCTTTGCGACCTCGGGCGGAAGCGGTATGGGCAAAACCGAGGAAGTGCTTCGCAAAATTTGTCCTGCCAATTGGAAAAGCGGCAGGGTATTAAACCGTGCGTCCGACAACGACCTGAGCAAATGGGTCGCTGAACTTAATGTATAAGGAAAGGTGATATTATGTTAGTCGGCTACAAAGTGCTTGACCGTGACGAGATCATTAAAATTCTCAGGGAGAGTATGTAAATGGAGCTTTCCGAATTCCTAAAAAGACTTAATAACGGCGAATACATTGCGGGTGGCTCGGAAATGCACCTGTTTATGCACAATGTTAGCCAAAGTGCAATAAAAATATGCTCCGAAATAAACAGCGGTTATCATACCCCGGAAGAAATAAGGCAGCTTATGTCGGAGCTAACGGGCAGAGAAATTGACGAGGGCTTCGGGCTGTTCCCACCGTTCTTTTCTGACTGCGGAAAGAATATCCATATCGGGAAAAAAGTTTTTATAAATTCGGGCTGCAAGCTTCAGGACTGGGGCGGCATTTTCATAGGTAACGGAGTTCTTATAGGGCATAATGTTGTGCTGGCAACTATTGATCACGATCTTCGTACGCAAAGCCGTCGGGGAATGTATCCGAAGTCTGTAAAAATAGGCAGAAATGTATGGATAGGCTCAAACTCAACTATTCTGCCGGGAGTAACTGTGGGCGACAATGCTGTTATCGGCGCAGGCTCGGTGGTGACAAGGGACGTCCCCGAAAATATGGTTGTGGCAGGAAATCCTGCAAGGGTCATAAAAAGTATTTTTGAGGGAAATGAGTAAGATCCCCTTGAATAATGTGGGAGGACTATTATGGAATATACCGCTTTAGGAAATACCGATATTCAAATATCCAAGCTCTGCATAGGCTGTATGAGCTTCGGCAAGGCAGGAACAATGCACGACTGGACGCTTGATGAAACCGAAACAGAAAATGTGGTGAAACACGCACTTTCTTTAGGCATAAATTTTTTTGACACGGCTAACGGCTATTCCGCAGGAACAAGCGAAGAATATCTGGGACGTGCGCTCAGAAAGAATATTGCCCGTGACAAGGTGATAATTGCCTCAAAGGTGTATTTCAATCCCGGGAGGCTGTCTGCCGAAGCTATCCATCGGGAGATCGACGGAACACTCAAGCGTTTGGGAACAGACTATCTCGATCTTTATATTATCCACCGCTTTGACTATAACACGCCCATTGAAGAAACAATGGAAGCTCTGAACGATTTGGTTAAGGCAGGCAAGGTTCGTGCGCTGGGTGCATCTGCAATGTATGGCTATCAGTTTTACAATATGCAGATTGCCGCACGTGATAACGGCTGGACACAGTTTCAGTCAATGGAAAATCATTACAACCTGCTCTACCGTGAAGATGAGCGTGAACTGATACCGATCTGCAAACAGATGAACGTTTCTCTTATGCCTTACAGTCCTTTGGCAGCAGGACATTTGACCCGACCGGAGTGGAACTCCGACACTCTTCGCAGCAAAACCGACCGTGTTGCTATGGGAAAATACGACCGTACCGAGGAGCAGGATATGCAGATCGTACAGCGGGTACATAAGCTGTCCGAGCGTTACGGTGTAAAGATGTCACAGATCGCACTAGCGTGGCATTGGGCAAAGGGCGTGGCATCTCCCATTATCGGAGCTACAAAAGCGTCCTATTTAGATGATGCTGTCGGTGCGCTTTCCGTTAAGCTGAGTGATGAGGATATTTCTTTTCTTGAGGAGCCGTATCTTCCGCATCGAATTGTGGGTGCTATTAACAGCAATCCGCCTGAAGGCGTTATTCTGTTGGATGAAAAGAAATAATTGTTTGAAATACCAAAGGTGCAGCGATTGAAAAAAGCTTCGGACATTTTTGAAGAATGCCCGAAGCTTTTATGATTTCTCTAAAGGTCAAAGAGCTTTATTCGGAAACAAGCACAGCAGAAATTGCCTTTAAAACAGCACTTATCTCCTTTTCATCATCAGTATTGATGTGAAGGTCAAGGGGCTTGCTGAGGTCAAGACTGAAAATGCCCATTATCGACTTTGCATCAACAACATACCTTTCCGAAACAATATCAAAATCACATTCAAAGGTTGTAACCGCACTTACAAAATTCTTTACATCATTGATGGTTTCAAGCTTGATAGTTACATTTTTCATAATATCATCTCCCAATAAGTTCAAGTATTTCTTCCTTTTCGGGCATTACCTTCAATGCCCCTCTGCGTGTTGTGATAATTGCTGCCGATGCGTTTGCAAAGGTAAGAAGCTCTCTCAGGTCATTCTCCGTCAGTGAATTTATATCGTGTTCAAGAACATAATTCAGCGCACTTCCGCAGAAGGTATCTCCTGCGCCCGTGGTTTCAATGGTATCGACTTTGAACACTCCGCACTCTACTTTGATATCCCCGTAATATGCACGGCTGCCATTTTTGCCGAGTGTGGCAAAGGCAAGCTTTATATGGTACTTTTCCATAAGTCCCCTTACAGCCTTGTCATAATCGGTGCTGCCCGTCATAAATTCTATCTCATTATCGGAAATTTTCAGAATATCGCATTTTTCAAGACCGTATTCTATCTCCCTTTTTGCGTCTTCAAGAGAGTTCCACAAGGGCGGACGGAGATTTGGGTCAAAGGAAATAAGCGCACCGCTTTCCTTTGCAATATCTACTGCATATCGTGTTGCTTCACGCACACCCTCGTGTGTTGATGAAAGAGTGCCGAAGTGGAATATTTTTGCGGACTTGATGATATCAGCGTTTATTTCACTTTTTTTAAGCATCATATCTGCACCGGGGTCACGAATAAAGCTGAACTCTCTGTCACCGCCTGCAAGTGTGTGAACAAACGCAAGAGTAGTGGGGGCTTTGCTGTCCGTCACAAGATTTGTAACATCAATTCCGACTGCCTTTACAACTTCGGTAAGCTGTCTGCCGAAAATATCATTTCCCACCTTGCCGATAAATGCGGTTTCCTTTCCAAGCTTCTGAAGCATTGCAAGAACATTGCAGGGCGCACCGCCGGGGTTGGCTTCGAATATGGGATTACCCTGTGAGCTTATGCCGTTTTCGGTGAAATCAATAAGCAGCTCACCAAGTGCCACAACATCAAACTTTTTCATTCAAAACACCTCATTCCGAAACAGCGTACATCTCATAATTTCCTGAGGAAATTTCATCGGACAAGCCGTAAACCGTATTTGTCAGCACATACTCGCCGTTGTTGATATATACCTCAATAAGATTAGGGTCAACATAAATATCCAGATGGTATCCCTCTTTAATTTCGGGAGTTTCAAATACACATTTTATCTCGTTATGTCCTGCAAAAACGTTGGAGCGGTCGGCGGTGATGCGGTCATTATTCCTTGAAAGAATATATCCGCCGATGTTTATTCCCTCGCCGTTTTTCATATCAAGGCTCAGCTTGTAACCGCCCTCTCCTGCTTCATTCGGAGATGATATTTTTTTTGTAAACAGCAGGGCTGCATTGGGGTGAGGACGAAAATAAATATGTCCGTTTTTCACCTCAACTACTCTTGGGATACAGAAGATTCCGCTTCTGTTTTTCTCAAAAGGCTCAGGCATTCTTGCCCACGCAACTACAACTCTGCGTCCGTCCTTGTCGGTATTGCTCTGAGGTGCGTACAAGTCCTCGCCGCAGTCAAGGAGCTGCCAACTGTTTGCAATGTGCATTTCTCCCGTTTTCTCGGTGAAGTCGGCAAGAGCGCATATTGCAACAGCGTCATAAGGCTTTTCGTCCTTTAAAAATCCCATTGGCGAGAATACGACAACGCCCTTTCCGTCCGTTTCAAAATAGTCGGGACATTCCCACATCCAGCCCATATTATCTTTCTCGGAAAAGTTCAGATATTCCCAGTTCACAAGGTCGGTGCTTTTGTAGAAAAGCAGCCGTCCTTTTTTGTTTACTGTGCTGCCGATTACCATATACCAGGCATCTTTTCCACGCCATACCTTTGGGTCACGGGTATGATTTTTGCAGCCGATATTTTTATCCTCAATAGGGGGTATAACTGTGAATTTGCCGTTTATATTATCAAAATCATAGCCGTTTTCGGAGGTAATGGAAAGCTGTGCCGAGGTAAACTCATCATTCAGACAGCAGTTGATGTTTTCGGGATCTTCCTCGGTGTAATCAACGCCCGTGTAGAAGATATGGAGCCTGCCCTTATGCTCAACCGCACTTCCCGAAAAGCATCCGCTGCGGTCGTGTTTCTTTGTGGGATAAAGTGCAATATCCTTATGCTCCCAATGAACAAGGTCGGTGCTTACGGCGTGTCCCCAGTGCATTCTTCCCCATTGCGGAGCGTATGGAAAATGCTGATAGAACAGATGATATTCACCCTTGTAATAGATAAATCCGTTTGGGTCGTTTATCCAGCCTTTAGGCGCTTTCATACGAATAATATCAGACATAGCAAACCTCCGTGTTCTTGTCAAAGAAATGTATTCTTGACGGATTGAAAACAAAATCTATCTTGTCGCCAATACCACTGATCTCATATTTTGATACTCTTGCGATTGTCTGACTGCCGCCGAATGTGAAATACAGATTATTTTCGTTGCCCATTACCTCGGCATTCTCCACAACAGCACTCTTTTTGTCCGCTTCAAATACGGAGATGCTCTGTGCGTCAAGCTTTATGTCCTCACCTCTGATACCCATTATCATTTCACCGCTTTTGCCGTTCAACTTTGACAGTACAGATGCAGGAACGGTAATGGTCTCACCTGTTGAGAAATGTACTTTGTCACCGTTCAGAGTAACATTATAAAAATTCATCTGAGGAGAACCGATAAAGCCTGCAACGAATTTATTTGCAGGATGCTCGTACAGCTCCATAGGCTTGCCCACCTGCTGAATAACGCCGTTTCTCATAATAACGATACGGTCAGCCATTGTCATAGCCTCAACCTGATCGTGAGTAACGTAAATGGTGGTGCTGCCAAGCTCACGGTGCAGCTTGCTTATCTCGTTTCTCATACTTACTCGCAGCTTTGCGTCAAGGTTTGAAAGAGGCTCGTCCATAAGGAATACTTTTTGATTTTTAACAATTGCTCTGCCCAGCGCAACTCTCTGACGCTGACCGCCCGAAAGATTTTTCGGCTTTCTGTTGCGATATTCCTCAAGACCGAGAATGTTTATAGCCCAGTCGGTCTTGCGCTTTATCTCATCGGCAGGGACTTTCATATTTTTCAGTCCGTAGGAGATATTTTTTTCAACGGTCATATGAGGATAAAGTGCGTAGTTCTGGAATACCATTGCAATTCCTCTGTCACGGGGAAGAACATCGTTCACTTTCTTTCCGTCAATGTAAAGCTCTCCGCCCGTAATATCCTCAAAGCCTGCTATCATACGCAGAGTTGTGGATTTTCCGCAGCCGGAAGGACCTACAAATGCGATAAACTCGCCCTCGTTTATTTCAAGGTTAAAATCGGTAACGGATTTTTTGTCTGCGCCGGGGTACTGCTTTTCAATATTTTTAAATTCAATAAAGCTCATATTTTAGCCCTCCTTGGAACCTGTTGATACAACGCCCTCGACGATCTGCTTGGAG
>JBJEQN010000113.1:26171-27576 GCA_051881775.1 Oscillospiraceae bacterium
ATTTTAGCCCTCCTTGGAACCTGTTGATACAACGCCCTCGACGATCTGCTTGGAGAAAAGAGCGTAAATGATGATAACGGGGATAGTTATCATTGTGATAACTGCAAGGGTCTGTCCCATTGTGGTGTTGTCGTTTGATGTAATGGAGTTAAGTCCTATCTGCGCCGTTAAAAGATCGCTTGATGTGAATACCAGCGAGGGCCAGAGGTAGTCATTCCATACACCGAGGAATGTGAATACGCTTACCGTTGCCACGACTGTTTTGGACATAGGCAGCACCATTGTAAAGAAATATTTTACAGGGCTGCAATAGTCAAGCTGTGCTGCCTCCCACACATCATCGGGCAGGCTTACAAACACCTGACGGAACAGGAAGATATTAAAGGGATTTACTATCATGGGAAGTATGTAGCCGAATACTGTATTCAAAAGTCCCATCTTTGCAACAAACAGAAAGTTTATTGTGATAATGGTTTCCGAGGGAACTATCATCAGCATCATAATGATAAGCACCCAGCGTTCTCTGAACGGGAATTTTATCTTTGCAAGAGCATATCCTGCAAGTCCGTTTACAATAACGCCTGCAACAATAAGTATCGCCGCATAGAACAGCGTGTTCAGCATATAGCGGATAAAGTCGGTGTCCTTTATAACGGTAACATAATTCTCAAAGAAGCTGCCATTTAATGCAGGAGGAACAAAGGCTCTCAAAGAGTTCATATCCGCCGTGATTGCTGCGTCCGTTTTAAAGGAATTTGCAAGCATCCATATTACTGGGAAAAGGAAGAACAGGGACATTACAAACAAAACTACTGTGAGAATTATTCTCGGGATACTATTTTTTCGCATTGCTCTTCGCCTCCTTATCCTTTGTAAGAACCGACTGGATAATCGTTAGAATGATAACAAAAATCACAAAGATAACAGCCATTGCCGAAGCAAGTCCGATCTCCCAGTTTACCGTACCTGTTTCATAAATGTCGTAAACAAGTGTGTATGTGGAATGTGAAGGACCGCCGCCCGTCATTACCATAGGCTGAACTATCATTCGGAATGCACCTATAGTTACGGTGATGAATACGAAAACGCAAAGGGGTTTAAGCTCGGGTAAGGTAATGTCCTTGAACTGCTGCCAGGCGCTTGCGTGATCCATTTCCGCAGCTTCATACAAAGCAGGATTTATTGCCTGCAAACCGCCGAGGAAAATTATCATCTGATAGCCAACACCCTGCCATACGCTCATTATGGCAATGGAGGGGAGTGCCTGTTCTGCGCTGTAAATAAAGGGCTGCGCTTCAATGCCTATCTGTGCAAGCATTGTGTTAAGTATTCCCTCGGGGCTGTATATCTGCATCCAGAGGTTTGAAACTACCGCAAGGGACATTACAACGGGAATGAAAAACGC
>JBJEQN010000113.1:27676-34436 GCA_051881775.1 Oscillospiraceae bacterium
ATAACGCTCCAGCTTAGCGTTTATCCTTTCTGTAGATTTATCCAGTTCGCTCTGAGCGTCCTTGCCGCTGAGCGCAATGCCCTCAAGTGCCTGCTGGAAAGAGGTGCTTACCTGCGGATAAACAGGTGTCTTGGGACGGGGGTGTCCGTAATCACGAAGCTGCTCATAAAGATGACGGTAATTCTCGTCCTCGGTGAAAACGTCGATCTTGTCGTATGCCCCATATGTCGAGGGCAGGCTCTTTGTAAGCTCATATAGAAGAAGTCCGCTTTCCTCATTGCTCATCCATTTTACAAGCTCTGTGGCAGCTTTAATATTCTTAGCCTTTGAGGTTGCCGCATATGCCCAGGAGCCTGTGGGAGTGTATCTTCCGCCGTCCCAGTTATCGCTTACAACATAAGGTGCAACGCCAAGGTCAATGTCGGGATAACTCTGATAAATTGTATTTACCTCCCACGCACCGTCAAATTTGAATGCCGCTCTGCCGCTTTCAAAAAGCTTTTCGATAGGTGCAGCAGACATATATTTGTTTTCGACCATGCTGCGGAAATACTGCATCGCATTAGCAACTGCGTCCGAATTAAAATAGCCGTCAACAGCAAGTCCGCTGTCACTTACAAGGTCTGTGCCGCCCGACCATACAAAGGGAGCGTAATAGTAAATGCTTGCCTCGCCGACAGGAAAGGTCATATCAAGAGGATAACCGTTTTTCTCTGCCATGATCGGCTTCAGCTTTTCAAGTATTTCGGAAAATTCCGTCCACGTCCAAGGGTCGTCCATAGTCGGCACTTCAATTCCTGCTTCGGCAAGAATTGCTTTGTTGTAATAAAGTCCCACGCTTGACTCCATTGCACCCAGGGCATACAGCTTTCCGTTTACCGTTCCCTGCTCGATTATGGAATCGAGATAGCGGCTTTTTTCATCGTCGGAAAGCTCCGAAAGGGGCTGTATAATGCCGTTTGCGGCGTATGCGGAAACGTTTGGACCGTCAACGGTGATAACATCGGGAAGATCGCCCGACATAACGGAAGCGTTTATTTTATCGGAATATCCTCCGCCGCTGTCATTTCTCGGGATAAACTCCACGTTTGCAAAATATTTGCCGTTGAAATTTTCGTTAAAGCTCTGAACAGATTTTTTATATGCCTCGCCTTCGGGAGTATCCTCAATGGTATGCACCCACATACTTACAAGTATCTCGCCCTCATCGAAGCCGACCACATCTCCGGGCTGAATTTCGCTTTTGCCGCATCCGCTCAGGCACCCTGCAAGCAGCAATGCGGAAATCCCCGCCGATATTGCTTTCTTCATACTCCTGCTCCTTTCATTTTTGAAATCTCATGTTCGTAACCGGTAAAGTAACCGGTTACTTTATGTTTACAGTATAACCCGAATATCCCAATATGTCAATAGCTTTTTTTCATATTCATTGAAAATGTTCAAATATATTTTTCTGTTTTGTATGCATTTCACAAAACCGGTTACTTTACCGGTTACACTCTTGAAATTACGGAATTTTTATGATAAGATAATATCAAGGAGGCTTTCATATGAAAAAGAATGTAACCTTTAATGATATAGCAAAATATACAGGATTTTCAAAGACCACAATATCAAGATATTTCAACGATCCCGATTCGCTGACACTTGAAAATCAGCAAAAGATAGCCGATGCTCTTGTTGCCCTCGATTACAAGGAAAACAAGGTCGCCCGTATCCTTGCAAACGGAAAGACCGAGTTTATCGGCATTATCGTACCTAATCTCTTTCTGCATTATTATTCGGAAGTGTTGGATAAGATACTTGCCACATACGATAAATACGGCTACAAATTTCTCGTTTTTGCAGGCAACGAAAACAAAGACACCGAGCGTAAATATATTGCGGAGCTGCTTGCTTACAAAATAGAGGGAATGATAATTCTAAGCCACACCATTCCCTCGGAGGAGCTTGCGTCCTATAATGTACCGATAGTAACTGTTGAACGTGAGGACAAGTATGTTTGCAGCGTAAATACAGACAACTATATGGGCGGTGTGCAGGCAGCAGGTCTGCTTGTTAAAAGCGGCTGCGATGTGCTTATCCATATAAATTCGGACGTTTCAAAGGACGTTCCCGCATACGGCAGAATAAAAGGCTTCTGCGATATATGCAAAGAGCGAAATATTCTCCACGAGCTTATTCTGACGGATATGAGAAACAGCTACTCCGAAACCTCTGCTGTTATTGAAGGGCTGCTTGAAAATATCGAGAAAAAATACAGCGGAAAATGCAAGGGTATTTTTATGTCAAACGACACCCACGCAAATATTCTGCTTAATATCCTTATTAGGAAATACGGCAGGCTGCCCGAGGATTACAAAATAGTCGGCTTTGACAATTCCTCTATTTCAAGAGAAGCAGTTATCCCCATAAGCACAGTGGGTCAGCAGATAGATGCAATGGCAAATGAGGCTATGGAGCTGCTTATGATGCAGATAAACGAGAGAAAAAAACGCAAGCCGACACCTCTCGAAGCGCCTGTCCACAAGGTTATTACACCTGTTATTTTTCGGAGAAATACGACGGGTTGATGTGAGCATTTTATATATAATACTAAACACCATTTAAAATATGAAAAAAATCAAGCCGACAATCTTGTGTATAATGTATTTCGGCGCAGATTTTTTTCCGTTTTTTATTGGTGTTTAGTATTAGTCGTCAGGTATTTATTCAGGTCAATATGATCAATAACTTCACAGAATGTATATACAGGGTCAGTTGTTTCAATTATTTTCTCAATTTCTATTGGAAATTTTAATATTATATTCTTGTGGTTGAAAAAAACAGGCTTCAGCTTTTTAAAAGCTAAAAATTCCGCAATAAATTTTTTCACTTCTTCTGCAGGTTCATTAACAGTAAAATACTGTCCTCCGCAGCCGTCGTGAAAGTGTATTTGTACCGAAAATTTTTCTTCCGCTTCACGTTTAAGTTCGGCAGCCTCCGTTAAACCGATTATCATTGTGATCTCCTCCTTTATTTATGTAAATACAATGCTAAAGTGAAAAAATTTTGCATTAATTATTTTCGATGTATACCAACATAGTATTTGAATTGGTGAATATATAATACAGCACCTATACGGATTTGTCAATAGTTTAAATACAACACATATAGACAAAGTAGGATATTTGTGATATAATGGACATATTGTAAAGCTATAAAGGAGCAACCGTAGAATGAATAGTGAAATAACCGCCGCAGAACTGAAAAAACTGCCGCAGGACAGCTTTATGCTCATAGATATAAGGGACGAATACGCTTTCGGTTACGGACATATTGACGGTGCGATGAATATACCTCAGAATAAGCTCAATGACAGCATTTCCGATCTGCCACATGATAAAAAACTGATAATATGCTGCAAAAGCGGCTTAATAAGCCAAGATATAGCGGACGAACTGTGCGAGAAAGGGTTTGAAGCGTATAATCTGACGGGCGGCTACTGCGAATGGCTGCGTTCAAAACTTGAAAACGCCGAAATTACGGAAACCGTAGAGCAAAGCATCAGAAAAAAATTCGGCAGAACGATATGGAGCAAATTTGCCAAAGCCATTACAACTTACGACCTTGTAAGTTCCGGAGATAAAATTGCCGTCTGTATTTCCGGCGGCAAGGATTCCATGCTTATGGCAAAGCTTTTTCAGGAGCTAAAAAGGCACAATAAATTCCCGTTTGAGCTTGTTTTTCTCGTAATGGACCCCGGTTACAGTCCCGAAAACCGCAGCATTATCGAGAAAAACGCCGAAGCTATGTCCATTCCTCTGACAATATTTGAGTCGGATATTTTTGAAGCTGTTTACAACGTGGAAAAATCACCTTGTTATCTTTGCGCCAGAATGAGAAGAGGACATCTTTACAGCAAGGCAAAGGAGCTTGGCTGCAACAAAATTGCTCTCGGACACCACTTCGATGATGTAATCGAAACTATCTTAATGGGAATGTTATACGGCGGTCAGGTTCAGACTATGATGCCCAAACTTCACAGCACAAATTTTGAGGGAATGGAGCTTATCCGTCCCATGTATCTTATCCGTGAGGACGAGATCAAGCATTGGCGTGACTATAACGATCTGCATTTTATCCAATGTGCCTGCAAATTCACCGATACCTGCACCACCTGTACGCCTACAAACACAGGTTCCAAGCGGCAGGAGGTAAAACGTCTTATAGCTGAGATGAAAAAGGTAAATCCACAGGTGGAAATGAATATCTTTCGCAGCGTTGAAAACGTTAATCTTAATACTGTTATCGCCTATAAGGACAATAATGGCACACACAGCTTTCTTGACGGATATAAAACTTAAGGGAAAACCGAACACAACTTGTACAAATCATATCTGACATAGAAAGAGAATTAAAAATCTATGGATAAATTTACGGAATATATCAGTTCACAGTTTAAAAATCCCCACGGATTTATCGGAAAGATAATATGTATCATTCAAAATGTTTTGAATGATTCGATGTACAAAAAAGCTGCTTCGCTTGTTGACATTGAAGCAAATGAAAAGGTTCTTGATATTGGGTACGGCAACGGACATCTTCTTGAACTTCTATATAAGAAAAAGGCTGTTGATATGTACGGGATCGACATTTCCGACGATGCAAAAGAAATGGCAATAAAGCGAAACAAAAAAGCAGATGAAGCAGGTCAGCTGCATTTACAGGTCGGGGACTACTGTGAACTTCCTTATGAAGATGAAATGTTCTCGGCGGTGACTTCCATAAATACAATCTATTTTTGGTCGGATACGGTCAAGGGATTATCGGAAATAAGAAGGACTTTAAAGCAGGGCTGTTCCTTTTACAATGTAATGTATACAAGAGAATATCTTGATACGATAAAATACACAAAGATCGGTTATAAAAAATTTGAGCAAGAAGGACTTATTGAACTGGGCAAAGAAGCAGGTTTTGATAAAATAGAGATCAAGGATATCAAAAAGGGAAAAAGCTTTGTTGTGATATACACGAGGCTTTCTAAGAACGGTCCCGTTTATACATACCAAGGTAAAGACATTTCAAATTAGGAAAAAGCTGATTAAAGCGAAGCGTTCATTTCGCCGTTTTGAGAAATGTACGAGTTTCCGTCTTTGAGGACATTTTGAAAAACGGCAGAAACGTATTAATCAGCGTTTCCTTAGCATTAATATATCATCAATTATCAAATCACATAAAACCAGCTTTCGTCCACCTCAAGTTCTGCTCGCTGTATCGGGTGAGAAGCGTCATAATTAAAGCGAAGCTCCTGATTTTTTATGCTGACCCTTGCGCCCTCGGGGATAGACTTGGTGATGAACGCATTGCCGCCCACAACAACATTCTTTCCGACAACAGTTTCGCCACCGAGAATGGACGCTCCCGAGTAGATCGTAACATTATCGTCAATAGTCGGATGACGCTTTTTGCTTTTGAGCTTCTGTCCGCCCCTTGTGGAGAGCGCACCGAGAGTAACTCCCTGATATATCTTTACATTGTCGCCGATAACGGTGGTTTCACCGATAACAATGCCCGTGCCGTGATCGATGAAAAAGTATTTGCCTATCGTTGCTCCGGGGTGAATGTCAATTCCCGTTACGCTGTGGGCATATTCGGTCATAATTCTCGGGATAAGCGGGATATTCAGCAGATAAAGCTCGTGAGCTATCCTGTTCACCATAACGGCGAAAAGCCCCGGATATGAAAAGATTATCTCGTCCTTGTTGAACGCAGCAGGGTCGCCGTCAAATGCCGCCTGAACGTCGGTATCAACATATTCACGAATTTTCGGTATCGTCCCGAGAAATTTCAAAGCAAGCCGCTCCGCTTCATCGGCAATATCCCCCTCGTCTGCATTTTCAAATTCGGGAACATATCTGAGCACAATGGATATCTGCTTTATCAGATTATACAGCACATCTTCAAGAAGCATGGTCATATTGTTCCTTACGGTGTAGATGCGGTATGTGCCGTTTTTGAAATATCCCGGGAAAATAATGTTGCGGAGCTTGTCGATTATCTCGATAATGACCTCTTTTTTCGGGTGGTCGAAGGTTTGGATATTATCAATATCCCTGCCCGATTCATAATCGGAAAGAATGTCGCCGATAAGTTTGTTGACCTCAGATTCAAGCTTGTGCATAATATGTGCCTCCGTTTATAACATTTACGGACGGCAGAACGCTTTTATCCTGCCGTCCGCTTTGGAATATATATTTAAGGAGTTTGAAGAATTTTGTTATGTAAGCGATCGGATCGCCCGAACCAGCCTGTCAATATCCTCGGGAGAATTATAAAGCGCAAGAGTGGGGCGGACAACTCCCTCAAGCCCGTAGGAACGAAGAATAGGCTGTGCGCAGTGATGTCCCGTTCTTACTGCGATGCCGTATTTATCAAGGTGCTGTCCCACCGTTTTATTGTCATATCCGTCAAGAACAAAGGACAGTGCGCTTGACTTCTGAGAAGCTGTGCCGATAAGGTGAAGCCCCGGTATCTTTGCAAGCTCCTTCATTCCGTAGGAAACAAGCTCATGCTCGTAACGGCTTATCTCGGGCATTCCTATGGAGTTAAGATACTCCAGAGCAGCTCCCAGACCCACAGCGTCAGCAATACTTGCTGTGCCTGCTTCAAACTTGTTGGGCGCAGGATTGTATATAGTGCGCTCAAATGTAACGTCCGCTATCATATTTCCGCCGCCCTGATAGGGTCTTGCAGCTTCAAGCAGTTCCTTTTTGCCGTA
>JBJEQN010000114.1:0-33530 GCA_051881775.1 Oscillospiraceae bacterium
TTATATAATAGAAGCATAAGGTCAAAAATTAAAGCGTTTTTCTGTAAAATATATTTTAATGAAACGTTTATGCTCTGCCCATATACGTTTATTTGCAGCAGGATATTTATTCCATATAGTCAACAATCTTACTTATAACATAAATAAATCTTTCTCGACAGAAAAACTACAGAATCATTTACATTTATGACAAATTTAAAACTGATATTAAACGTATAATTATTAAATATACACAAAATTATTTCAACTCTTTATGCGATAAGCAAATTGACTTTGGATTGACGGGGTGTTATTATAGTATTAATGAATAATGAAGATAAAATGCCGTAACTATACGCTCTGTGATCGGAATGAGGTGATCTTTTTATGACGGGATATAACGGAAAAAGCGTTTTCAAAGGCATCGCAATAGGAAAAATCACAGTTTACAAGCGAAAAAGCGTCAGCGTTAAAAGCTATACCGTTTCCGACTGCGAAGCGGAGCTTGAACGTTTTTACAGCGCCAAGGAACAGGCGGTCAGCCAGCTTGACGAGCTTTACAGCCTTGCCATGAACGAGGTGGGAGGCGAGGACGCTGCCATATTTATGATACATATGATGATGATGGAGGATTTCAGCTTCATAAGTTCTATCGAGCATCTCATTGCAGACGGATATTTCAACGCCGAATATGCGGTCTCCGTTACGGGGCAAAGCTTTTACGATATGTTCCGCAATATGGACGATCCCTATATGCAGGCTCGTTCCGCAGACGTAAAGGATATTACCACAAGGCTACTTGATATACTCAGCGGAATAAAGGAGCAGGAGATCTCTTCCGACGAGCCTGCCATTATCCTTGCCGACGAGCTTACACCCAGCGAGACCGTGCGGCTTGCAAAGGGAAATATCATCGCTTTCGCAACAACGGGCGGCTCCGCAAGCTCACATACAGCCATTCTTGCCCGTTCAATGAAAATGCCAGCCGTAATGGGCGTACCCTTTGAGATAACCCCCGAGCTTAACGGAAAAAGAGCCGTTATCGATGGTTATGACGGAGTTATATACATCGACCCCGACGACGCTTTTATCGCATATATGCTCCGCAAGCAGGCTATGGAGGAGAACAAGTACGCTCTTCTGCTTGAATACAAGGGCAGAGAAAACATCACCGCAGACGGCAGGAAGGTGGACATCTATGCCAACATCGGCAGAATGCCCGAGGTCGACGATGCCGTTTACAACGACGCAGGCGGCATAGGTCTGTTCCGAAGCGAATTCATATATCTCGGCAAGGAGACCTTCCCCACCGAGGATGAGCTTTTCACCGTCTACCGCACCGCCGCAGAAAAAATGCAGGGCAAGGAAGTGGTCATCAGAACCCTTGACGTTGGCGCAGACAGGCGAATGAGATACTACGGTCTGCCCGAGGAAAGGAACCCTGCTCTGGGCTGCCGAGGAATACGCTACCTGCTGAAACGCCCCGATATTTTCAAGACCCAGCTTAAAGCCATATACCGTGCCGCCGCATTCGGAAAGGTGTCCGTGCTTTACCCAATGGTCTCCACCGTTGTGGATGTGGGACGGATAAGGAAGATAAACGAAGAGACCATTGCCGAGCTGAGAGCGGACGGAGTTCCCATAGGCGAGGTGCGGCAGGGCATACTTATCGAGACCCCCTCGGCTGTCATAATAAGCGACCTGCTTATACAGAACGCCGACTTTCTAAGCATCGGCACCAACGACCTTGCGCAGTATACAATGGTAATGGACAGAGAAAATGTGCTTATGAACGACTTTTTTGACCCCATAAACATCTCCCTGTTCAGAATGATAAAAATGGTCATCGACAACGCTCACAGGTACAGAAAAAAGGTCACGGTCTGCGGCGAAATGGCGGCAGACACTTCTCTTACAAAGATATTCCTTGCAATGGGCATAGACGGACTTTCGGTAACGCCTTCGGAGATACTGCCTCTGAGGAAGGAAGTCTGCGCAACCGATGTGGGCGGCATAAGCCAGGAAACGCTTCAGCAGCTATGGAATTAATTGACTTCTTTTTGCGTAAGATTAACGAAAAAACGGAACGATTATAGTCTTTTTGTACATTTTTTGAATTATTTTATGATAAATACTTGAAAAAATAAATAGAATAATGTATAATGAATTATGTAGTTTTGTGCGGACCGACAAAGTCCGTGCATGAAGCGCAGACGTATTAAACAAAGCGCTTTTGCATCCCAATTTATAAGGAGTTGTACATCATAATGAGACTTGTTACACGTTCCGATTTTGACGGTCTTGCCTGCGGCGCTCTTCTCAAGGACGTCGGAGTTATAGATAACTGGAAATTCGCTCACCCCAAGGATCTGCAGGACGGGCTTATTGAAATAACCAAGGATGACTGCCTTGCAAACGTTCCCTTCGTGGAAGGCTGCGGTCTGTGGTTCGACCACCATTCCAGCGAATTTGAAAGAAACCAGCTTGAGGGAAAATACGTTGGTGAGAGCCGCATCGCTCCCTCCTGCGCAAGGATTATTTACGATTATTACGGCGGAGAGGAACGCTTCTCCCATTATGACGATATGATGATCGCCGTTGACAA
Source organism: Oscillospiraceae bacterium (assembly GCA_051881775.1). GTDB lineage: Bacteria > Bacillota > Clostridia > Oscillospirales > Ruminococcaceae > UMGS363. The sequence continues at coordinate 2,585 of JBJEQN010000114.1, forward strand.
GGTGGACAGCGGCAACCTTACAAGAGAAGAAATACTTAACCCCGAGGGCTGGATACTTATCGGCTTCCTTATGGACCCCAGAACAGGTCTCGGCAGATGGAGAAACTTCACTATTTCAAACTATCAGCTTATGGAAAAGCTCATAGACTGCTGCCGTACAATGACTACGGACGAGATACTTGCTATGCCAGACGTTAAGGAGCGTATAGATATTTATTTCGAGCAGGCTGAAAAGTTCAAGGAAATGGTAAAGGCTCACACAAGAGTTGAAAAGGACGTTATAATCAGCGACCTGAGAGGCGTTGACCCCATTTATTCCGGCAACCGCTTCCTTATTTACAGCCTCTATCCCGAGCAGAACATCTCCGCTTGGATAGTTAACGGCAAGGGCGGAAAGGGCTGCAGCGCCGCTGTTGGTTATTCCGTTCTGAACAGGACCTCCAACGTAAACGTTGGCAGCCTTATGCTCAAATACGGCGGCGGCGGTCACAAGGCTGTAGGCACCTGCCAGTTCACCGATGAAAATATGGACACCGAGCTGCCCAAAATGCTGGACGAGCTTATCAACTACAAGGAACAGTAATTTTACAATCTATCAGGCTGCTGCGGTCAACTGCGGCAGCTTGTTTTATAAGGAGAATACCAATGATAGAATTCAGATACGACACCCAGCTTCTTATCGAAGGCGAAGGTCTTGACGAGGACGCTATCGACGAATATTTCAGAACGCATTTCAAGGGCGACAGTCTTCTTGCGGTAGGCGATGAAGATCTTATCAAGATACATTTCCACACAAACGAGCCGTGGCAGGTACTTGAATACTGCGCTTCTCTTGGGGAGATATACGACATTGTGGTGGAGGATATGGACAGGCAATCGAGAGGTCTTAAAGGCTGACCTTCCGCAGGAAAAATAAAATTATGCTGTTTTTTTGTTGAAAAATAAGTGCAAATTGCTATAACAAAGCGGCTTTGAAAACAAGGTTTTTAGCTTTTTTTTAGATAATTTCCATATAATGTTGACTTTTTATATTTAAATGATATAATATATTCAGTAAAAACACGTTCAAATTTAAGTTTGATTTTATTTATTATTAAGTGAGAAAATCCGCCGGCGGGCGCCGGTAAAAAATGATATGGAGGAAATTTTTATGGCTAACGTTAAGAACGATAAGGCTGCAAGCGTAAAAGCAGAGGATGCTGTTAAGGAAGTAAAGGCTCCCGAAGTTGCTGCAGAAGCTCCCAAGGCTGACGTTAAGAAGGCAGAAGCTCCCAAGGCTGAGAAGCCTGCTGCTCCCAAGGCTGAAGAAAAGAAGCCTGCTGCAAAGAAGCCTGCAAAGACCGCTCCTGCTGAAAAGAAAACTGCTGAAAAGACTGCTGCAAAGAAGCCTGCCGCTAAGAAGCCCGCAGAAAAGAAGACAACCGGAAGAAAGGCTGCTGCAAAGGCTGCTACATATGATTCCGTAGTTGCAGAAGCTAAGAAGAAGTTTGCTGCTGCAAAGACAGCTAAGATCAAGTATCCTATCGCTGCAAACTTTGAGCTTGCTCCTAACGAGATCTTCTATGTTTACATCGGTGAAGCAGGCGTTGCTGTTGAACCTTACAAATATGATGATTACGACATCTACTTCAGAACAGACGCCGAGACACTTACAAAGGTACTCACAGGCAAGAAGGGCATCATTGACGCTCTTGCTGACAGCTCCGTTAAGCTTGACGGAAACACCAAGAAGGCAGTTCTCTTTATTGACGCTGCATTCTAAGCCTCAACAACACAACAGTTATCCTGCGCCGCATTTTTATGCGGCGCTTTGCTTTGGGTGGTAAATTGATATATTATACATTTTTAAGCGATGAATATTACGGAAGATTCAAAAACGCTCACGAAGGCGAACACGCTGCGGCAATGGCGCTGCTTGAAAAGGCTGTTAAAAAAGAATACGGTCTTGACAGGCTTCCCGAAATTGTCAAGGGTGAACACGGCAAGCCTTATTTCAAAGACAACGGCATAAAGTTCAGCCTTTCACACTGCAAGGGAATGGCGGTCTGCGCTGTTTACGAAAAGGAAACGGGAATTGACTGTGAAGGCTGCGGCAGGACGAATTTCAGGGCGGCAAAAAGGTTCTTTACGGCGGAAGAATTTGCGGCGCTTGAAGAAGCGGATGAAAAGGAACGCTCCCGTGTTCTTGCAGAGATATGGACAGCAAAAGAGGCTTACGGAAAGGCACTTGGCACGGGGCTTTTCGGCGGACTTTCGGAAATTCCGCTTATGAACAGGGAAAAAGCCGGTGATATTTGTCTAAAACAGTTCCGGATTTACCGTGATAAAGAGGAATTTATAGTTACTGCGGCGCTTATTGGCGGAAAAATTACGGATAACGAGCCTGTTTTCTGTGAAATCTTATTATAAATGTTAATAAATATAAAAAATGCTTGCATTTTTCTTTCGTATGTGATATAATATATGTAAAGTGATCATTATGAAGAAAGGCTGGAGCAATCCGGTCTTTTGTGTTTGTATAGGGGTTTTTAAAATTCCCCTGTAAACTTTTTTGAAAGGAAGGATCAAATGGCGGAAACCAAAAGCAAAAAAGGCAAAGGCGGAAACACAGCCGCAATGGTCAGCGAAATGGTAAGACCCATTACGGACGAACTGGGGCTTATTCTCTGGGACGTTGTGTTTGAAAAGGAGGGGGCTTACTGGTACCTGCGTGTTTTCATCGACCGTGACGACGATATGCCAAGTATGGATGACTGCGAGAACGTCACACGGCCTCTTTCAAAGCTGCTGGACGAGAAGGACCCTATCGAGCAGAGCTACATCCTTGAAGTGGGTTCGCCCGGAATAGGCAGAGAGCTTAAAAAGGAGGAGCATTTCCTGCGCTACCTTGAATGTCCCGTAAGGATACGCTTTATACGGGAAAACGAAAAGGGCGAAAAGGAGATCATTGCCGCACTTAAAGAATACAATAAGGATACGATAACCGTTATGGCGGATGGTGAGGAAAGCGTTATAAAGCTTGCCGACACCGCTTTCGTCAAACTTGCCGATGATGAGGACCTCTTTGACGAGGACACCGGCGAAGAAGAATAACGGGATTTATATAAATAACATTTGAACGCTTCAGGAGGAATTAGGAAAAATGAGCAGAGGCAAATCAAAGGAATTAAACAAGGAACAGGATTTCACAAAAGAGTTTTTCGCCGCACTTGAACAGCTTGCTGAGGAAAATTCCATATCTATGGACAGTCTGGTGGAAAAGATAAGCCAGGCAATACTTAAAGCGGTGAAAAAGGAATACGACTACTGCGATGATTTCGTTGTAAACATCGACCCGGAGAAAAACATCTTCGACGTTTGCGTTCTCAGAACGGTAGTTGACGACGAGCCTATCGACCTTAACGAAATTAACATCGACGAGGCAAGGGCAGTATGCGACCCAAATGCACAGCTTGGCGACAGAGTACCCTTCAAGCTCTCCCCTGCCAAGTTCGGACGTGTTGCGGCGCAGCAGGCAAAGCAGTCCATTCACCACGATATGAAGAGCATCGAGCGTGACAAGCTCATAAACCAGTTCAAGGACAAGGAACACGAAGCTGTTTCCGCTACGGTGCAGAAGATCGAACCCGGCACGGGCAACATCACTCTTACCATTGACAAGAACGAGGTTTACCTTCTCAAAAACGAGCAGATACCCGGAGAGGTGCTTAAGGAAGGTCAGATAGTAAAGGTTTATGTCTGCGGAATAATCAATCCCGACAGACGTCCTGCCGTAAAGATCTCAAGAAAGCACAACGACCTTGTAAAGCGTCTTTTTGAGCTTGAAATACCCGAAATTTACGACGGCACAGTTGAGGTCAAGTCCATTGCAAGAGAAGCAGGCTCCAGAACAAAGATAGCCGTTTGCTCCAAGGACCCCAACGTTGACCCCGTAGGTGCCTGCATAGGTCCCAAGCACTCCAGAATAGAAAAGATCGTTGAGGAGCTTAACGGTGAAAAGATAGACATTATCGTTTACGACGAGGATCTTTCCGTATTTATCGCACACGCACTTGCGCCTGCCGAAGTTATCAGCGTTACCGTTGACGACGAGGAAGAAAAGAAGTGCACAGTTATCGTACCTAACAATCAGCTTTCTCTTGCTATCGGAAACAAGGGTCAGAACGCCAAGCTGGCTGCAAGACTTACCGGCTGCAAGATAGATATAAAGCCCGAAAATCCCATTGAATGATCGGAGGTTATTATGCCCGGCGTAAAAAAAACACCTATGAGAATGTGTCTCGGCTGCGGCGAAATGATGCCTAAGAGATCTATGATAAGAGTCGTAAAATCCCCCGAGGGCGAAATTTCTCTCGACCTTACGGGAAAGAAGGCAGGAAGGGGCGCTTACATCTGCCGCTCCTGCGAATGCTTTGAAAAGGCAAGAAAAGCAAGAAGGCTTGAAAAGGCTTTCTCCTGCCGCATTGAAGATGAGATATACGACAAAATGGAGGGTGAGCTTTCGGAAAATGAACAGTAAGCTTATCGGTCTTATCACCATTTGCCGCAAGGCAGGAAGAATGGTTATGGGCTTTGACCCGTCAAAGGAAGCTATTGAAAGCGGCAAAGCGTTTTCCGTTATCCTCGCTTCCGACATATCGCCCAAAACCGAAAAGGAAATCAGATTTTTTGCCGACAAAAGAAACGTTCCCGTCGCGGTATCGGACTGCACAATAAATGAGTTCTACTGCAGTCTCGGAAAAAAAGTCGGCGTTATCGCTATATGCGACGAAGGTTTCTCGAAAAAGGCTCTTGCCCTCACAGAAGAGAACAACGGGTCGGAAAAGTAATTAATGGAGGTATTTCAGCCTATGAGTAATGCTAAACAGCAGAAACAGAAGCTCAGTGATGTTGCAAAGGATCTCGGCGTAACAAATCAGGAGCTTATTGACCTTGTAAAAGAAAAATTTGACGCAGTGAAAAAGCCTGCGGCAAGCCTTACAAGCGATGAGATAAATTATATTCTCGAACATTTTTCACAGAATAATCAGGTAGACAGCTTTGACGGCTATTTCGCTTCAAGAAACGCTCCCAAGCCTGCAAAGAAGGAAGCGCCCAAGGCTGAGAGCAAGCCTGCTCCCAAGAAAAAGCAGCCTAAGACGGAGGAAAAGCCTGCCGAAGCTGCAAAGGCTGCAGAGGCTCCCAAGGCTGCTGCCGAAAAGAAGCCTGCGTCGGCAAAGCCTGCTCAGGAAAAGGCAGCTGCGGAGAAAGCACCTGCGGAAAAGCCCGCACAGAAGCCTAAAAACACGGAAACTGCCGAAGCCAAGCCCAAGCAGCAGCCTGTTCAGCCCGTTAAGGAAGTGCCCAAGCAGGAGCCTAAGCCTGTTCCCGTAAACAACGCTCCCCAGCAGAACAAGGCTGACCGCTTCAACGCTCAGCAGGTACTCAAAGCCACCGAGCAGAAGAACAAGAAGCCTCAGGAACACAAAAAGCCTCAGGAACAGCAAAACAGCAGCAAGACAAAGCTGGATATAAAGTTTGCGGACGCATCTTCAAGTGTTGTTGACCAGAAGATCCATAAGGTAGACACAAGAGGCTCTTATGTTGAGATGGATAAGTACAACGAAAAGTACGACAACATGGCCAACGTTTCAGGCGGCGGAAAGCATAAGGACAATTTCTCCAAGAAGCAGAAGCTGACACAGAAGTCACAGCAGAGAAAGAGCCAGCAGTATTCCAGCAAGCACGAAACAGAAGCCGAGAAGCTCCGCCGTCTTGAACTTGAAAGAGCAAGAAAGCAGCAGCTTAAAGTCCTTATCCCCGATGAGATAGTTGTTTCCGAGCTTGCTTCAAGACTTAAAGTTACCGCTACCGAAGTTATCAAGAAGCTGATGGGTCTGGGCGAGATGTGTACCATAAATCAGGTCATCGACTTTGACACCGCTTCTCTCGTTGCGGAAGAGCTTGGCGCAAAGGTTGAAAAGGAAGTTATCGTTACTATTGAAGAGCGCCTTATCGACGATTCCGACGATGACGGCGAGGGTGTTGAAAGAGCGCCTGTAGTCGTTGTTATGGGTCACGTTGACCACGGAAAGACTTCACTTCTTGACAAGATAAGAAACGCAAACGTTACTTCCACCGAAGCAGGCGGCATCACTCAGCACATCGGTGCTTACAGAGTAAATTACAACGGCAAGGACATCACCTTCCTTGACACACCGGGACACGAAGCCTTCACAGCAATGCGAGCAAGAGGTGCCTCCATTACCGATATAGCTATCCTTGTAGTAGCTGCGGACGACGGCATCATGCCCCAGACCGTTGAAGCTATAAACCACGCAAAGGCTGCAGGCGTTTCCATAATCGTTGCAATAAACAAAATGGATAAGCCGGGCGCAAACCCCGACAATGTAAAGCAGCAGCTTACCGAACACGGACTTGTAATTGAAGAATGGGGCGGAGATGTTATCTGCGTTCCCGTTTCCGCAAAAACAGGCGATGGCATTGACGACCTGCTCGAAAACGTGCTTCTCGTTGCGGAAGTTGCAGAGCTTAAAGCCAACCCCAACCGTCTTGCAAAGGGCGCTGTTATCGAAGCAAGACTTGACAAGGGCAGAGGTCCTATTGCAACTCTCCTTGTTCAGAACGGTACGCTTCATACGGGCGACATCATCATTGCAGGAACAGCTGTTGGTCGTGTAAGAGTTATGACAAACGACCAGGGCAAGGTAGTAAAGGAAGCAGGTCCTTCCTACCCCGTAGAGATAACAGGTCTTGCGGAAGTTCCCGCTGCCGGCGACACCTTTAACGCCGTAGAGGACGAACGCCTTGCAAGAGAGCTTGTTGAACAGCGTAAGCACGAAGCAAAGCAGGAGCAGTTCAAGCAGTATCAGAAGGTTACTCTCGACAACCTGTTCAGCCAGATCGAACAGGGCGAGATCAAGGAGCTGCCCATTATCGTCAAGGCTGACGTTCAGGGCTCGGTTGAAGCTGTTAAGCAGTCACTTGAAAAACTCAGCAATGAGGAAGTAAGAGTTAAAGTTATCCACGGCGGCGTTGGTGCAGTTTCCGAGAGCGACGTTATGCTTGCTGACGCTTCAAACGCTATCATCGTAGGCTTTAACGTTCGTCCCGACCCTGTTGCGGAAGAAAATGCAAAGCGTGACGGCGTTGATATAAGACTTTACAGAATCATCTATGACGCAATTGAAGAAATTGAAACAGCTATGAAGGGTATGCTTGCTCCCAAGTTCAGAGAGGTTTCTCTCGGTCGTGTGGAGGTAAGACAGGTTTACAAGATCTCCAATGTAGGCACAGTTTCCGGCTCTTACGTTTTAAACGGCAAGATAACAAGAAACGCAGAAATAAGAGTTGTGCGTGACGGTATCATCATTGCCGATGACAAGATGTCCAGCCTTAAGCGCTTCAAGGACGACGTTAAGGAAGTTGCGGAAGGCTACGAGTGCGGAATCACTCTCGAAAAGTTCAACGATGTTAAGGTCGGAGATATTTTCGAGGCTTATATGATGGAAGAATACAAGGCTGACTGACCTGTTCCGTCTTTATAAATAAGGAGTTATTATGGCAAATTTTAAAAATCAGCGTCTCTCCGAGGACATTATGAGGGAGATCGCAGGTCTTATAAGGGAACGTGTAAAGGATCCGAGGGTAAATTCTATGGCTGTTTCAGTCGTAAGAGTTGAGCTTTCGGGAGACAGCTCCCACTGCAAGGTTTTCATTTCAAGTTTTAACGGCGTTGAGGACGCAAAGAACGCCGTTAAGGGTCTTGAAAGCGCTTCGGGAATGATAAGAAAGGAAGTCACCAACAAACTTCACATAAGAAGATGTCCCGAGCTTCACTTTATCCCCGACAATTCAATAGAGCATTCCGCTGAGATCTCAAAAATGCTGAACGACATTCTCCCTGCTTCCGATGCTTCGGACAACACCGAAACGGAAGAATAAAAGGTTGTGATTTTTTGCAGATAACTTACAGAGAAGCTGCAGAGTTTCTCAGAAACAATGACAATTATTATATCCTTACCCACGGCACTCCCGACGGTGACACCATAGGAAGCGGCTTCGGACTTTGCGGCATACTCCGCAAAATGGGCAAAAAAGCCAATGTTTACTGCTCCGACCCACTTCCGGGAAGATACGATTTTATGTACGAAGGCTACGAGGAACTGTCCTTTGAGCCGAAAACTATAGTTGCGGTGGACGTTGCAGACCCGAAGCTCCTTGGACAAAAGCTGTCGGTCTACAAGGACAAGGTCGACCTTTGCATCGACCACCATATCTCCAACACAGGCTATGCCGCAAGAACTCTTGTTGAGCCTCATGCGGCTGCGGCTTGTCAGGTGATATACAAACTTCTGTCAGAGGAAAAGCTGACTGAACCCGACAAGCACATTGCCGAGTGCCTTTACACGGGCATGGCTACGGACACAGGCTGCTTCCGCTTCGACAGCACCTCCCCCGAAACACATATTGCCGCTGCGGAGCTTATGAGATACGGTATTGCGGCAGGAAGGATAAACCGCCGTATGTTCGACCAGAAAAGCAAGGCAAGACTTGCTGTTGAACAGTATATCCTTGGCAGTATGGAGTATTATTTCGGCGATAAGTGCGCCGTTGCAGCGGTGACCCTTGAAGAAATGGCTGCAACGGGTCTGCCTGCGGACGAATTTGAAGGGCTTGCAAGCCTTACTACCCTTCTTGAAACGGTTGAGGTAGGCGTAATTATACGTCAGAAGGAAGAGCATAAGTTCAAGGTGTCAATGCGTTCTTCGGGCGATACGGACGTTTCCGAGCTTTGCCGCAGATTCGGCGGCGGCGGTCATGTCAAGGCGGCAGGCTGCACCTTTGAAACTACTCTTGAAGATGCGAAAAAGCAGGTGCTTGAAGCCGTTGCGGAGTTGTTCACATGAGCGGACTTAACGACGAGCTTAACGGAATTATCTGCGTGAACAAGCCTGCAGGCTTCACCTCCTTTGACGTTATTGCCAAAATGAGGGGGATACTGCGGCTGAAAAGGCTTGGTCACGCAGGAACTCTTGACCCTATGGCTACGGGTGTACTGCCCGTTTTTGCAGGAAAAGCCACAAAAGCCTGCGATATTATCCCCGACAGGGATAAGGTATACGAAGCGGAGTTCCGCCTTGGACTTGTTACGGACACTCAGGACATAAGCGGCAGGGTAACTGACGAAAAGGATCCTTCGGGCGTAACGGCGGCGGATATTGAAAAGGCACTCGACGGTTTTCGGGGAGATATTATGCAGATACCGCCTATGTACTCCGCAGTTTCGGTGGGCGGAAAGCGGCTTTACGACCTTGCAAGGCAGGGCGTTGTTATCGACAGGGAGCCAAGACCCATAACGGTCTATTCCCTTGAACTTTTAGCTTACGACAGCGATTCCTGCACGGGAAAGCTGGCTGTTTCCTGCTCAAAGGGCACTTATATAAGAACGCTTATAAACGACATAGGAGAAGCCTTAGGCTGCGGCGGCGTTATGACTGCACTTGTGAGAACAAGAGCCTGCGGCTTCGGACTTGAGGACTGCGTTACCCTTGAAGAGCTGCAGCAGCTTGCGGACAATGGCATTTCCGCAGAAAAATACCTCTGCCCCATTGACAGGGTGTTCGGAGATATGAAAAAGATAGTTCTTAACCCACATCAGGAACGGCTTTACCGAAACGGAGTGAAGCTGGACATAAGCAAAATGCGGTACAGCTTTGCAAACGGCGAAAAATACCGTGTTTACGCTGCTGACGGCGGCTTTATAGGTCTTGCCGAGGCGGACTGCGAAGCCGGAGAGCTTTCCGTTTATAAAAACTTCTGAATTTTTTAGGGGTTCTCTAAAAACCGGGACACGTGCAAAGCCTCGTAATGAGTTTCGTCAGCTGCAAGGCATCAAACCGCAGTAATACTTGATGTATTGCAAGGTTTGATAACGCAGCAGATGGCGAAACTCATAGAGGATTTGCCGTGAAGGAGGTTTTTAGAGGTTCCCTTTACGAAGGGTGATCGCTACGATAGAGCTGACGGGAACAAACGCTGTACCCGAAAATTCAACAGCCGTTGCAATGGGACTTTTCGACGGTGTTCATCTGGGACACAGAGCCGTTATAAGCCGTGCGGTGAGCCTTGCGGCGGAAAAAAGCGGCGTTGACTCTGCTGTTTTTACCTTTGAGACCGATACAGTGACCTCAAAGGGCAACGGCGGCGTGGAATGTCTTATTACAAAGGACATAAAAAAGGAAATATTGTCGGGATTGGGAGTAAAGTACATCTATTCCCCCGATTTTATGAACATCAAGGATCTTTCCGCAGAAGAATTTATAGAACTGGTGCTTTGCGACAAGCTTTCGGCGAAATATGTTGTCTGCGGAGAGGATTTCCGCTTCGGAAAGAACGCCTCGGGCAACGCAGAGCTGCTTGACAGGCTCTGCCGCAAAAGAGGGATAGAAACGGTAGTCGTTCCCCCCGTCAAAGGAGAAAACGGCGAACGCATTTCCTCAACAGCGGTAAGGGAGCTTATAAAAAGCGGCAGGATAGCCGAGGCAAACCGTATGCTTGGCTGCCGCTACTTTATGCGCCTGCCCGTTGCTTACGGCAACCGTATCGGCAGGACTATAAACTTCCCCACTATCAACCAGTATCTTCCGTGGAAACAGATAATACCGAGGTTCGGCGTTTACGCTTCACTTGCAGAGATAAACGGCAGGGTGTACAAGGGCGTTACCAACATCGGCGTTAAGCCTACGGTGGGCGGCGTTTCCTCCCCTCTTGCGGAAACCTACATAATGGATTTTTGCAAAGACCTGTACGGGGAGAACGTGAAGCTGTCACTTGTGGAATTTATACGTCCCGAGGTGAAGTTTGACAGCGTTGACGAGCTTAAAGAGCAGATAGAAAAGGACGTAAAGACGGCTTCGGATATTTTACGGGGCAATGCCTGACCAAAGCGACTTTATTGTTATGAAAAATATTAAATAGATTCTGAATTATCCGAAAGGAATGATAATATGAAAACCGAAAACGTAAGAACGAGGTTCGCTCCCAGTCCTACTGGCTTTATGCACATAGGAAATCTGAGAACGGCGCTTTACACTTACCTTATAGCAAAAAAATACAACGGAAAATTCATTCTCCGTATTGAGGACACCGACCAGGGACGTTTCGTAGAGGGCGCAACGGACGTTATTTATGATACCCTCAAGGTCTGCGGTCTTAACTGGGATGAAGGTCCCGACATCGGCGGTCCCGTTGGTCCTTATATCCAGTCGGAGAGAATGGGACTGTTCAAGCAGTATGCCGAGGAGCTTGTTAAAATGGGCAAGGCTTACTACTGCTTCTGCACAAAGGAGCGTATGGACAAGGTACACGAGGAACAGCGTGCAAAGGGCATCACTCCCACCTACGACAGACATTGCCGTGACCTGCCTGCTGAGGAGGTACAGCGCCTTCTTGACGCAGGAACGCCCTATGTTATCCGCCAGAAGGTTCCCCTTGACGGCACAACGACCTTCCACGACGAGCTTTACGGTGACATTACCGTTCCCAACGCAGACCTTGACGACCAGATACTTATCAAGGCTGACGGTATGCCCACATACAACTTTGCCAACGTTGTGGACGACCACCTTATGGGCATTACACACGTTGTAAGAGGTAACGAGTATCTTTCCTCTGCGCCCAAGTACAACCTGCTCTATGAGGCATTCGGCTGGGAGGTACCCTGCTATATCCACGTTGAGCATATTATGAGAGATGCGACACACAAGCTGTCAAAGCGTGACGGCGACGCTTATTTCGGCGATTTCGTTGAAGCAGGCTATTATATCCCTGCTATCCTTAACTACATTGCACTTTTAGGCTGGGCGCCAAAGGGTGAAAACGAGATATTCACTCTGGACGAGCTTGTTGAGGAATTCGACATTCACGGACTTTCAAAGTCACCTGCAATTTTTGACCCCGTAAAGATGAAGGCTATCAACTTTGAATGGATAAAGAGACTTCCCCTTGAAGAATTCAAGAGAGTTGCTCTCCCCTATATCAGAAAGACCTGCAAGAGTGAAAGCGTAAACCTTGACGTTCTTGCAAGAGTGCTTCAGCCGAGAACGGAGCTGCTGACGGACATTCCCGAAAGAGTTGATTTCATTGACGAGCTTCGTGAATACAGCACCGACCTTTACTTCAACAAGAAGATGAAGACCACTCCCGAAACAAGCCTTGAAGCGCTGAAAATTTCTCTGCCTATACTTGAAGCTATTTCCGAAAGCGACTGGAACGAGGAGAACATCTACAACATTCTTTCAGCCGAAGCGGAAAAGCTGGGCGTTAAGGTGGGCTGGATACTTCTTCCCATAAGAGCTGCACTTTCCGGCAAGCTTTCCACTCCCGGCGGCGGCGTTGAGCTTGCCGTTATAATGGGCAAGGAAGTTACCCTTGAACGCATCAAGAAGGGCATTGAAAAGCTCTCTGCGGCTTGACGGAAACTATAACGCAATTATCACAGGTTTAACACATTAAGCTGATAAAATGATGTAAGTTTATGCAGCATCAACTGCAAACCGAAAGGAACGGTGTTACCAATGATCGAGGTAAAAAACCTCACCAAGCAGTACGGTCAGAAAAGAGCCGTTGACAACATTTCGTTTACCGTTAACGACGGCGAGATCCTCGGTTTTCTCGGACCTAACGGCGCCGGAAAATCCACTACAATGAATATGCTGACGGGATATATCTCGTCCACATCGGGTCAGGCGCTCATCAACGGCGTTGACATTCTTGACGACCCTATGAAAGCAAAAAGGGACATCGGCTATCTGCCCGAGATCCCTCCCCTTTATCTTGATATGACCGTCAGAGAATATCTTAACTTTGTATACGATCTGAAAAAATGCAAGCTGCCCCGTAAAGCACACCTTGAAGACGTATGCGGACTTGTTAAAATAACAGACGTTTACGACCGCATCATACGCAACCTTTCAAAGGGCTACAAGCAGAGAGTGGGTCTTGCTCAGGCGCTTATCGGAAACCCTCCAATACTTATTCTGGACGAGCCTACGGTAGGTCTTGACCCGAAGCAGATAATCGAGATAAGAAGCCTTATCAAAAAGCTGGGAAAGAAGCATACCGTTATTCTTTCCTCACATATCCTCTCGGAGATACAGGCTGTCTGCGACCACGTTATAATCATTAACAAGGGCAAGATCGCCGCAAACGACACCACCGAGAACCTTACAAAGAATATTTCCACCGACAGCCGCCTTATTGCAAGAATAGACGGAAACCGTGACGAAATACTCAAGGTTATCAAGAATATCCCCGGAGTTATTTCCGTTCTTGGAGATATGGAGCGTGAACCCGGAATTTTTGATTACGAGATTGAAGTAAGAGAAGGCTGCGACATACGCAGAGAGCTTTTCAAGCGTATCGTTGCAAGAAACTGGGTAATTCTCGGTCTTAAATCCACCGAAATGTCCCTCGAAGACATCTTCCTTAAGATAACAATGGGCGACAGCGTTAACATTACCGTTAAACACGCCAATGAAGCCCTTGAAAATTCCGCAGAAATAAACGCTGACAGCAATGCAGACAGCGCTGCGGAGGAAGTTTCCGGAAAGGAGGATGAGGAATAATGGGTGCAATATTCAGACGTGAGATGAGAGCCTATTTCACCTCTCCCGTTGCCTACATTTTTATTGCGGCATTTTATCTTTATACAGGCAACTATTTTGTAAGCTATAATATGAGCTACGGCTCAACAGACCTTTCCTACGCTTTTTCAAGCGCATTTACCATTATGATGATACTTCTCCCCCTGCTGACAATGCGTTTGTTCACGGAGGAAAAGAAGCAGAGAACAGACCAGTGCCTGCTCACCGCTCCCGTTAGCCTGGGCGGCATCGTTGCGGGAAAATTCCTTGCGGCGGTATGCGTTTTCCTCTGCGCAATGGCAATTTATGTTCCTTTCGTTATAATCCTTTACGCACTTGCAGGCGCTGTTGAATGGGCGACCATAATCGGAACAATGATAGCCCTTCTGCTGCTGGGTGCTGCATTTATCTCAATAGGCGTATTCGTATCCTCCCTTACCGAAAATCAGGTGGTAGCGGCAATACTCAGCTTTGTTATCATAATGTTCTTCTATATGCTGGATCTCCTTGCAGGAAACGTTGCAAACGAGACAATAAGCGGCATTATGAGCGCTCTGGGTTTCTACACCAGATACAGCGAATTTACAAGCGGCATTTTCAATATAGGAAGCATCGTATTTTTCGTAAGCGTAATGTTTGTTTTCAACTTCCTTACGGTGCGTGTTCTTGAAAAACGCCACTGGGCAGATTAAGCGGAAGGAGGTCATTATAATGAACGAAGAAAAAAATCTTGAAGCTGCAGGCACGGCTGATGAAAAGAAGCCTGCTCCGAAAAAGGAGAAGCCTGAAAAGCATTTTAATACAAAGAAGCTGAAATACGGCTCCGCTGCAACGGCTATAACCGTTCTTGTTATTGCGGCAGTTGTTCTTGTTAACGTTATAGTAAGCCTTATCGGAGAAAGGACCAACCTTACCGTTGACCTTACCTCAGAGAACGTATTTGAGATCTCTCAGGAATCCATTGACTATATCAGCTCCATTGATCAGGAAGTTGAGATAGTTACAATGGCGGATGAATCGGTATTCCGTGATTCCGGCAGCGTTTACTACAAGCAGGCTTACGAGGTCATCAAGAAGTACGACCTTTACAGCGACAATATCACCGTTAAATTCGTCGATATGACCGCAGACCCCACCTATGCAAATAAGTTCAGCGAGATATACAAGGGTACTATCTCACAGTACAGCATTGTTGTAAACTGCGGCAACAGAATAAAGGTAGTTTCCGTTAACGACCTGTTCAACACGGAGCTTAACTACCAGACCTATTCCTACAATATCGTTTCCTCCAAGGCGGAACAGGTGATCACCTCTGCAATTATGTATGTAACAGACCCGTCGCCAAAAACGGCTGTTATACTTCAGTCCGAGGCTGCAAGTGTGTCTGACAGCTCCATTTCGACCCTTTTAGAGGACGACGGCTTCGACGTAACGATCGTTGACCCAATGAGCGAGGACTTCCCCTATGACGCAGACCTTATGGTTATAAACGCTCCCGTAAACGACTTTTCCGAGGAGCTTGTTGACAAGCTTTACGACTACCTTGAAAACGGCGGAAATTACGGCAAGAATATGATATATCTTGCAAACTTCGCTCAGAAATCCACTGCAAACATCGACGCTTTCCTTGCAGAATGGGGCATCGAAGTGGGCAGCGGCGTTGTAGGCGAAACAAACACCAATAACCTTGCTACGGGAACAACACGCTACGCTATCAGAAACTTTATTACGGAAAATGACTATTCCACAAACGTTTCACAGCTTTCTCTTCCCGTTATTTCCTATAATGCAAGACCCGTTGATCTGCTGTTTGAAAACCGCAGCAACGTTTCAACAACGGCTCTTCTTACAACAGACGATACCGCCTTTCTCCTTACCGATGAAATGCAGGAGCTTGCCCAGAGCGGCGTTGAACCGGAAATTGTGAACGGTACCTACAACACTATGGCACTTTCCAGCAAATATACCTTTGACAGCAGCAACAATCAGGTGACATCAAACCTTCTCGTATACGGCTCCTCCGATATGCTCGATCCGGCTCTTACGGGAACCACCTACTACAACAACGGCGACTATTTCGTTTCCATCGTCAACACTATGGTAGGCAAGAACAGCGGCATCACCATCGTTGCAAAGGATCTTACCGCATCCACCTTCGATACAGACGTTGCAAAGGCAAATACGGCTTTCTGGGTATTCATTATCCTTATCCCTGCAGCCGTTCTCATTACAGGAATCGTTATATGGCTCAGAAGGAGACATAAGTAATGAAAGCAAAGATCAAGTATATTATTATAATTGCAGTTGTTGCCCTTATTCTCGGCGGAGCTGTTGTCGCACTTACGCTGACGGCTCCCAAGGAGGAGGAAACGGAGGATACTTCTTCCGCCTCCACCGCTTCCGAGACCTCGCTCATCTTCGATAAGAATCCCGAGGACATAGCTGCGGTCACTATCACCAACGAATACGGTTCCTACAAGATAGAAAGGACAGGTCAGGAGGGCGCTTACACCTGGATGCCGACAGATTATCTTAACGCACCCGTTGATATGAGCGTGGTTGACGACATTTGCCAGAAGTCGGCTACCCTCACAGCGCAGAAAACCGTTGTTGAGGACGCTCCCGACCTTTCAATATACGGTCTTACGGAACCTGCGGCAGAATACAAGGTGGAATTCACCGATTCTTCCAACACCGTATGCGAAGTCCTGGTGGGCAACGCTGTTCCCGGCTCCTCGACTACACGCTATATGTGCTTAAAGGGTGAAAATACAGTCTACACCGTCAAAAACACCGACATCAGCTTCTCCCTTAACGACAAGAGGAACTGCGTGAACAAGACCGTTTACACCGCTTACGTCTCCGATAATGCGGAGGACACCACCAACTACAGCAAGATCAACAAAATGACGGTCAGCCGCAAGGACATTGATTACGACATCGTTATCGAGTACGATACCCGTCTTGACGACCCCGACCTTGTTGTTTCAAATTCGTCGCTGTACAGGATCACATCGCCCGTTGTGCTTGACCTTAACCCCGACACCTGCACAGGCGTTACCGAGGGAGTGTTCGGTCTTACCGCATCCGATTTTGAGCTTATACAGCCGTCCGAAGAGGATATGACCGCTTACGGCTTTGACGACCCCACCGCTGTTATTGATATGGATATTGTTGGCGGAGCCTTTAAAATGACCGTGGGCAACCCCGTTATCAACGAAGACGGAAAGCAGACAGGCTACTATGCTTACGTTGACGGCATTGACGTTATCTATATCTTTGATACCGCTTCTCTGCCCTGGGTAACATTTATGCCGCTGGACATCACAACTTCAATGATAACCAGCAACTATATCTACGGTCTTACCTCTATGGACATCACAGGAACCGCTGCGGAGGCTCATTTCACAATGACGGGTTCTTCCGCAAGTGATTTTTCCGTAAAATTATCCGACGGCACCGAAGCAGACCTTGACGCCTTCAAGACCTTCTACCAGTTCATTCTCAAGGCGCCGGCAGAACAGCTCTGCTTTGACGAGGTAAGCGGCGAACCTTATATCAGGATTGAAATAACATCGGGCAGCAATACAGATGTACTTGAATTCTATACCACAGAAAACCGCAGGACCGTTATCTGTCTTAACGGCGACCCAAGCTTTACCTGCAAGACCGCCTATGCCGAAAGGCTTGCTGAAAATGTTGACAGCTTCCTTAACGGAAAGGATATTATCCTCACATGGTAAAGCCCCATAACGACAGATTTCTCCCATTAAATGCGGTAAAATAAACAGGTCGTTAATGAAATGACCCTTGCCCGTAAATTTAAATAAAAATATCCTCACTTTTTTAATATTAACTATTGATTTTGTTAATATTATGTGTTATAATTAAGAAAAGCCTTCCCCCATGAACCGAGGGAGGACGGCTCTGCATTTAACCGCTCAAAGACAGGATATTCAGTACACAAAGGAGGAACTGACATGGCTGAAAACAACGAAAACAAAGAATTTTTCTCCTATAAGGGACTTCCCCTTGTAAGAAAGAACGATACTATCTACTACGGAAATATGTACGACGACTATGTTGTCATGATGGAGATCAAGGAAAAGACAAACATCGGAGGACTGGACGTTGCAAGCAAGATAAGAATATATAAAATGGCGACCGACGAGAAGCTGAACCCTATGGAGGCTATCGTTAAGTCAAGCGAAAAAACAAGCCTGTATGAAGCGCTGGACATCGCTTATGTATGGCTTACAAGAACTTCTTCCGAACAGTAATTTTTTCCGCCGCACGAGTTTTTTGTGCGGCGGATTTTTATGCTTAAAATTAACAATTCGTTAATAAACTGACACTGATAATGTGGTACACTAATAATATATTGGCATAGTCATTAAACGTTTAAACCGAATATTGCGGCAGGTGAAGACAAATGGATTCAAATAATAAAAAAATCAAGATAGCATTGGTTTCCGGCGGAATTGACAGCGCTTATAATTCGGCGTTTGCCACTCGCCTTGCAGAGGAATTCTCAAAATTTGATTTTCATATTATCTGGTATCAGTCCATCGCCAATGAAGAAGTTACCGGCAAGCCCCATGAAGTCGGTGAAATGAACATATACAACCTTATCAATTACCGTATGATAGATGCGGTCATTATGCTTACATCGACTATGAAAAGCCCCAAAGCCAAGGAAGACGTTATTTCAAGAGCCACAGAAAACGGCGTTCCCCTTATCTCCGTTGACGAGATGATCAACGGGGCGTATAACATAGCCTTTGATTACGAGGACAGCATTGAGGATCTTGTCAAACACGTTATTGAAAAGCACGGCGCAAAAACCATAAACTTTATAGGCGGAATGAAGGGCAATCCCCTTTCCGATTCAAGAGAAAATATATACCGGAGAGTGCTTGAAGAGCATAATATCCCCGTTGACGAAAAAAGGATAGGCTACGCTTATTTCTGGCACGAGCCTGCGGCGGATCTTTTCGGGAAGTGGCACAAAGAAGGTCTTGTACCCGATGCTGTTGTGTGCGCCAACGACTCTATGGCAATAGGCGTATGCAACAAAGCGGCAGAGCTTGGATATAACATTCCCGAAGACCTGATTGTAACGGGCGTTGATGGAATAGACGAAGCAATGACCTACGTTCCCTCTATGACAACGGCAAAAATAAACATAAAAGAGGCTTCAAAGCGCATCGTAGAGATAGTTTCACTTATACTTTCCGGCAGGCAGGAACCCTTCGGCTGTGAAAAGATAAAAGCAGAGCGCCTTTATTCCCAGTCCTGCGGCTGCAAGCCCCTTACTGCCGCAAAAACAGAAAATGCCATAAAGCACGGTCTTTATGAAGATATAAATAAATTCAAGGGCATGACCAAATCCTTTATAGACACTGCCGATGAAATTGTAATAGACGCAGATTTTAACGTTACGGTGGAACGTCTGCGGCTTTTTATGGAAAAGATATGGACAAAGTCGGCGTGGATATGCATATGCGATGATTTTATCTCAAAGGTCGGAAATGTCGAAGACGTTTATTCAGGCGGCAGCGGTTTCCGCCGTGAGGGCTACAGCGAATATATCGGCTACGGTATACAATGCCATCCTGTAGATAAAAGCTGGGAAAAGCTTCCTGTGTTCCGCACCTCCGAGCTGCTTCCCGATATAGAAAAGCTTTTTGACGAATACCACCATATAACGGTGCAGCCCCTTCATTTCCGGGACAGAGCCATAGGCTATATTGCCGTGGAGTTTGACTACTGCGCAGGCAATTTCAGTATGCTCAACACCTTTGACTGCAGCGTTATAAGCCTTGTGCTTGAAAATGCGAGAGTTCAGTGCGAGCTGCGTTCCTTTGCAAAAATGCTGGAGGAAATGTATGTCCACGACCCTATGACAAAGCTGCTCAACCGCAGAGGCTTTTACAAGCTTGTGCCTAAGATATACGAAAGCTGCGTTAAGGACAGACTGGAATTTATGATAGTTTCCGCAGACCTTGATAACCTCAAAGGTATAAACGACAATTACGGTCACGCAGAAGGCGATAATGCTATCATAAAGATCGCCGATGCCCTTAACAGCGCTTCGGACGGAAAGTTCATTACCGCACGTTTCGGCGGAGACGAGTATGTAGCCGCAGGAATTTGCCCCTCTGAGGAATTCAGCACGGAATATATAAATAAGATAAACAAGTATCTTGACGAATACAATAAAAATTCGGGAAAGAGCTATACCGTTGACGCAAGCTGCGGCGTTTATAAAGCGGTACCTGCAGAGGGAGTAAGCCTTGACGAGTTTATTACCGAAGCGGACGCCGTGATGTACAGCGTAAAAAGGCGCAGAAAAAAGGGCAGGCAGGAGCTTGCAAGAAAAAGGATGTAAACAGACCCGACAGCAAAGTTGCTTTCATCACCACTCTGCTGTCGGGCCTTTGCTCATCTGATGTGCGGCAAAATACAATATTTTTTGCAAACAGCTTGAAAAGTATGCGTATTTTGTTATAATTATACTATGTTCAGAAAGGATATAATATGAAAATACTAAAAAAGATAGGCAGCTTTTTTTCGGCATTATCTCCTGTATTTACACTTCTGATAGTGAATATCTGTGTTGTAGTAGTTTTCTTAATAATATCAATGATTTTAAAATTACGTTCAAATTCATTTGATAATAACTTGGGGTTGGGAAATTTCGATTCCATAGCAGAGCTGGTCATAAACATTTCCTGCTTTATTGCAGCAATTGTTAAAATGAAACAGTATGACTATAAATTCAGTGATATTTCCCCCGTGAAGCAGAATTGGAAGGTGTATTTAACAGCGCTGCTGTTTATATCCGGAGCCGTCTTTGTTCTGGTTTTTATAAATTCACTATTCCTGAAGATAACAGGTATTCCCTTAAGTCATCCTCCCGGAGAAATTTCAGGCTCGGAATTAACAAACATCCTTGCCTACCATCTGACGCTGCCCTTTGTCGAAGAACTTATTTTCAGAGGACTTATGGTAAAAAACTTTGAGAAAAAAGGGTTTCCGATTTTATTTTCGGCTTGTGCAATAACAATATCGTATGCTTTGCTCTACTCAAAAGAATATATGCTGTACATATTGCTTTTCGGTGCAATAATTATCTTTATACGTTACAGATTCGGCGATATAAAGCTTTGTATCCTGATCCAATTTACCGCAAATCTGATACGCATTCTCATACTTCTTGCAAATGCGGAGCTGTACAACACAATTTTGAAAGCAGGCTGCGCTGTCGGCGCTGTTGTTGCCGCTGCGGCAATGTTCTTTATGATAAAATTTGCCTCCAAGCCTGCTGTTACGGACAATGCAGGCTGATAAAACAACAATACAACACAAAAACACCGTTGCCGGAAAAATGGCAGCGGTGTTTTTTAGGGAATAGTTATTCGTTTCCTTAAGGAAACAACAATATCAAAGCGCTGCCTTGATGCAGGATGTAGCTATGACTGCAAGAATTGCTCCGATAGTTGAACCGCAGAAATTTACGATAAGCTGATACGCCCAATCAACCTTTTCTCCGTTTTTGTTGGGGAACGGAAGTATCGCAAACCAAATGCTGCTGAAAACAGAACGCATTGCATTCATGCTGAAGCCTGTGCTGTTAAAGGTAAGTGCAAGAAGCGCAACTGCTGCAAATCCTACTGCGCCGACAATAAGCGCCTGATTTCCCGCTTTAAGCTCGCTTACGCCTGCGATGCTGATAAATACGAGGAACAGGAAAATAAACGTTGCAATGACTTCCTGAACAAAGTTAAGCGGTATATTTTTTTCCACGGGATATGCCGAGAAAATCCCACGCTTCGGTACGTCCTTGGAGGCTTTGAAGGAATCCCAGAAAAACACCATACAAACAAGCATTGCCGCACCTGCCGCAAGAAATTCCATCAGCAGGTATATACAAGCCTCACCTATAGGAAAACCGTTCCATATAACGCTTCCTATAACAACTCCGGGATTTAGGAATGCAGGACCGCCCATTATTGCCGCAACCGCAAGTCCGAAGCCCACCGCAAGGCTCCACGCCACTACAAGCTCAATGTAATTCAGCTTTGAAACAAGAGTGTTTTTCAGAGAAATATTGCACATATAGGAATATCCCCCTGCAAGAAAAATGAAGCTGCCTGCAAATTCTGATAAGTAATTCATATTTCTGTCTCCCCTTTTTTGCCGGAAAATTTACCGACGTTAAATTATAAACTATTATACTAATTATTTCAAATAAAAGCAATAGTTTTTGAATTTTTTGTCGTTTTGTGTAGAATTATAGGGGATTTTATGTTGAAATAACTAAAAAAGCACAGTTTTCATACCTTATTTGCGGATAGAAAACTGTGCTTTTAATTTTTTTATCGGGAGATACTGTATTTCTCCTCTGTTTCTGCGGTAAGGAGAGTTTTTATTGTAAAAATGCCGTCCTCGTAGGTCATATAGCTTTTGCTCCTGCCCTCTTTCGGCAGAGAAACCGAGCCGGGATTGATATAGGTGAACTCACCCGATGTATCAACGGTCTGAATGTGAGTATGCCCGTGTATCAGGATGTCGCTCTTTCCGATAAGGGGCGGACACTGCTTGTTATATATATGCCCGTGGGTAAGGAACACAGTTCTTCCCTCAAGATAAAGCAGGGCGTAATCAGCCATTACGGGGAACTCCAGCACCATCTGGTCGACCTCGCTGTCGCAGTTGCCTCTTACGCAGAAAAGGCTGTTTTTCCGTTCATTCAGCAGGCGTATGACCTCCTTGGGCGCATAGCCCTCGGGCAGGTCGTTTCTCGGTCCGTGGTAAAGTATATCTCCCAGCAGAATGAGCCGTTCCGCCTTTTCCTCGTCAAAGCGCTCCAGCATTTTTTTGCAGGAAGGATAGGAACCGTGAATATCCGATGCAAACATCAGCTTCATATGACCGCCCCCTTATATGTCGTAAAGTCTGTCCAGCAGAACCTTGCGCTTTCTGCGTTCAAGAACTGCGGCGGTAACAACGATGATTATTCCTGCAAGGCTTATAATGATGCCTGCCGCCATGCCCTTGGGGAAGAAGGACATTTCCACGGTGTGAGTACCCTTGCTTACGGGAATTCCGATAAGTGCGTCCACAAGCTCAACAGGCTCAACCTTTTCGCCGTCCACCTTTATTGTCCAGCCCGGCTCCCACGAAATAGTGGTGAAAAGTATGCCGTCCTTATCTGCGGTGACCGTTCCTTTAAGGTGATCCTCGCTGAATTCTTCTATTATAAGGGGATTTTCTTTAAGCTCGTTTATGGACTTCTGGAAGGCTTCTTCGTCCAGATAGTAGAAATACTCGTCTGCGAAAAGCACCTCGTTCTTTTCTTCCGTAATGGTAGTTATAAGGGAGATCTCCTCGCCCTCGCTGAAACGTCCGAGGGTCTGTATCACCTTATTGCCGCCCTCAAAATAATAGTCAAGGAACTCTTTGTTGAGCCATACATTGACCTTGCGCTCATAGTTGGAGGGCAGGTACATATATATCATATCCTCGGTAGGGGCGGTGAAAAGGAACTCAATGTGGGAGTTCTCCCCCTCTATTCTCGGAACATACTTGGTGTGTGTGCCGTAGGTGGATGGCTTGGCGTTTTCGGGAAGTATCTTGTCTATTTCGATCTGCTTGAAATAATCGTCCTTCGTGTACTCAACCAGCGATGAAAGGAGCACGTTCTGACAGATGAACGGATTATCCCCTTCAAGAGAAACGTCAAGAATATCATTGCTTGCCATAAATGCCACAGGCAGAGCGTAGGGGTTCTCGTAAACATAGAAAATATCGGTATTGTCGCCGTTGGCAAGAACCATTTTGTCATAATGCTTATTTTCGGCAGCGGTAATATTTCCGTCCTCGTCAGGCTTTGCGGAGCCCTTCTCCATAACGTATCTTATGCCGAGAATAGCGTCGGTAACGTAGGTTGAGCCTTTGTATTTGATATAATGTCCGCCGTAGGAGAAGCCCAGCTTGTTAAGGAACTCTATGGGTGCGGAATTAAGGGTGGAGCTTGAATGGGAGATGCCGTAGGAACCGAAAGCCATAGCGTCGTTAACGGTGCGGTGGTAGTTTGATTCGATACGGTAAACGGGGTCGTTGTCCATCTCGTAGAGCTTCTGAACGGTGTTCCGTCCGAGAGTGATGTAGCGGTTGTAGGAGGCATTCTTGGAGTAAACAACGTCCTTGTCTATCTGATACATTGTGTAAGCCGAAGATGTGGTAAGCTCCGCAATAAGGAAGAACACTATTATTACGGGCACGGGCTTGATGTTGTAATGCTTCTTGTACATATAAAGGAGCAGAGCGTAAACTGCGCCCAGGAAGATCGTGAACCACACCGTTGCCAGCAGAGTAACGTTTTCAAGTCCCTGCTTGTCGATATAAAGCACATACCCTGCCAGCAGGAAGAACATTCCGCCTATTTCCTTGTAGGTTATGCCCTCGATGCGCTCGAAAGCCTGAGCAGCCATAAGAATGAGAACAAAGCTGCAGGTAAAGGAATAACGGTAGGGCAGCCAGTTGGGCACCTGAAAGCCGTGCCAGACTATATCCACCGTGGACATATACATAGACAGTACCACCGACAGCGCAAGCAGTCCGCAGCCTATTTTCTTCCGCAGCTTTATGTTGCTGTTCATAAAGAAAAGAGGTATAAGGATTATCGTAAGAACGCTGCAGTAGACAACGGGAGAACCCTCGGGACGGCAGGTATCGTAAACGTTGGGCAGAAGATTTACAAAGAAATCAATGAAATCAAACTGGGTCTTCATTGTGAAATTCGGGTTTGAAAACTCGAACTTGCCAAGGCTCAGGGAATAATAAAGGGGTATGAGCAGCCATGCCGAGCATATCGCCGCAAGAACGCCTCCGCAGGCAAACAATGCGCCGCTTTTAAGGAAATTTGTGAACTTAAAGGGTACGGCTGTATCGGAAATGAAGAAAAAGTATGCGATAAAGTAAAGAATACTGAAAATTGCCAGCATCCAGCCGATATAGAAGTTCGCAACGAACATAAGGGCAAGGGGAATAAGGAAATACAGCCACTTTTTCTCGTCAATGGTCTTTTCTATGCCCTTGCAGATAAGGGGCAGATAGATAAGTCCGTCCAGCCACATAGGGTCCATAAGCTGAACTATCATATACGCCATAAGCGAATAGATAACAGAAAAGATAAGTGCCGTGCTGCCCGTCATTTTTTTATGGCGGTAAAAATAATGGCACATTGAAACGCCTGCCGCACCTGCCTTGCACAGCTGCATTATCATAATTGAGCCTGTCATCATCCATCTTGGCAGGAGCATAACGATAAGTGTGAAAGGACTTGCCAGATAGTAGGCAAAAATTCCTATTATCTCACCCGAAAGGTTGCGGCTCCAGGAATTGACAAGGCTTCCGTTGCCCCAGAAGGCGTCACGGAGGTTCTCAAAGTAATAAACATACTGTCCGTTCAGGTCAAGAACAAGCACAGATTCCTTGCCCCAGGGATAAACGCCGAAAATGGCATATGCTATATAAAGCACTATCACGGGGATAAAGAAAGCGAAAATGTATATTCTTTTGCTGTATAAAAAGGTTTTTAAATCAAATTTAAGCGAAATAGGAGCTTTATTATCCTTCAAAGCAAAACCGTCCTTTCATTAATAACAAAAATTAAAGCATACACTCACTATTATACAATATTCTGCGGTTTTTACAATAGTTTTCGCATAATTTCGGTATTTTGCCCACTAAATAACCTTTTATTATTTTTGCCGCAAAAACTTCCTGATATTTCATATGTGCAAAGCCAACAAAAACCGGCTCTGAAACGGTTGATTTTTTTATAAAAATATGATATGATTAATGTATCGGCATGATCGGGTGACGTATTAAAAGCCGACGTTCGGAAATAATAAGAAAACAATGATAAAAAAGTATGGTTGAAAGGATATTGTTATGATAGAATTTACTTACACTATGAACGACCCTCTGGGACTTCACGCCCGTCCGGCAGGTCAGCTTGCCAAAAAAGCAGCAGAGTTCAAAAGCACCGTTACCGTTGTAAAAGGTGAAAAATCAGCCGACACACGCCGCATTATGGCGCTTATGGGTCTTGGCGTAAAGGGCGGAGAAACTGTGACCGTGCGTGTGGAGGGCGAGGATGAACAGACCGCTTCCGCCGCAGTAAAGGAATTTATGGAAACTAACAAATATTGAGCCATACCGCCGATATTATCCGAAAGGAGCCTGCCGCTATGACAGTTTTAAACGGAACAGGCGTATCCCGAGGTATCGTCTCGGGTACGCTGGCTTTTTACCACAGAGAAAAGAATATCATCAAAAGCCGCACCGCAGAAAACGCCGAAGCGGAATTATCAAGGTGGAAAGCCGCTTCGGAAAAGGCTGCCGCCTGTCTTGCGGAGCTTTGCGAAAAAACAAGGGCAGAAGCAGGAGAGGAAGCAGCTTCACTTTTTGAAACTCACCTGCTTATGCTTGATGACCCCGACTACACGGAGCGCATCACAGAGCTTATCGAAAACGAACACCTCTGCGCCGAAGCTGCCGTCAGCGACGCAGGCAGGGAGTTTGCGGAAATGTTCGCCGCAATGGACGATGAATATATGCAGGCAAGGAGCGCAGACGTAAAGGACATTTCATCAAGAGTTGTAAATATCCTTGCCGGAAGAACAGAGGGACTTGCCCTTGACGGAAAGCCCGTTATAATCGCCGCAGACGACCTTACC
Organism: Oscillospiraceae bacterium; assembly: GCA_051881775.1. GTDB lineage: Bacteria > Bacillota > Clostridia > Oscillospirales > Ruminococcaceae > UMGS363. The sequence goes on from JBJEQN010000114.1 coordinate 28,983, forward strand.
CCAAGCGAAACGGTGCAGCTTGACAAAAGCCTTGTTCTCGGCTTTATTTTAAGCGGAGGAAGCGTAAACGGGCATACCGCTATCCTTGCAGGAACGTTGGGCATACCTGCGGCTGTAGGGGTCAAGGACATACTTTCTCCCGAAAATGAGGGAAAGACCGTTATTCTGGACGGAAATTCGGGTACCGTGACCGTTGACCCGGACGAAAATGCGGCGGCTGAGTTTGAACGGAAGAAACGTGCGGAAAACGACCTTCGCAGCAGCCTTGAAGCTCTTAAGGGCAAGCCCGATGTTACCGCAGACGGAAAAGAAATAAAGGTCTATGCAAATATAACCTCCACCTCCGACATTGACGCCGTTATTTCCTGCGACGCAAAGGGCATCGGACTTTTCCGCAGCGAATTTCTCTATCTTGAAAGCGAAAATTATCCAACGGAGGAAGTGCAGTTCAACGCCTACAAGACTGTTGTAAGCAAAATGGAGGGCAAGCCCGTGATAATCCGCACCCTTGACATCGGAGCGGATAAGAACATCGGGTATTTTGACCTTGCGGAAGAAAAAAATCCTGCGCTGGGAATGCGTGCGCTGAGGATATGCCTTACACGCCCCGAGGTGTTCAGAACACAGCTGAGAGCGCTGTACAGAGCCTCGGCATACGGAAAGCTGAGCATAATGTTCCCAATGGTGGCGAGCCTTTGGGAAGTAAAGGAAGCAAAGCGCATCTGCGAAGAGGTCAAGGCGGAGCTGAGAGCCGAGGGAGTACCCTTTGACCAACAGCTTGAAACAGGGATAATGATAGAAACGCCTGCTGCGGTGATGATGGCTGCGGAGCTTGCAAAGGAAGTAAGCTTTTTCTCTATAGGCACAAACGACCTTACCCAGTATACCATAGCCGTTGACAGACAGGGCGCACCGGGACTTGAACGTTTCTACGACCCACGCCATCCGGCAGTTATGAAAATGATAAAAATGACGGTGGAAGCCGCACATAGCGCAGGGATATGGGCAGGTATATGCGGAGAAATAGCCTCCGATACCACTTTTACTGAGGAGCTGCTGAAAACGGGAGCAGACGAGCTGTCCGTGTCACCAAGAGCAGTCCTGCCGCTGAGAAATGCGGTAAGGAATGCAAAGGTAAAATAAGCGCACAACTGCTGCAAAGGGACAACCGTTTAAATAGTTTGGAGTTTTAAGAGTGAAGAGTGGAGTTATTTTGAATGTGGAATTTGGAAAGTTGAAAGTGGAATTGTTTAAATTCGGAATTCGGAATTCGGAATGCGGAATTATGTGCGTTTTACCTTAATATGCCGTGTAATAAAATCGGGCGCACAATGTGCGCCCCTACAAAGATTGCATAAATAATAAAATTGCGTAAACACCGTTGATTTTGTGCGGTAAAATCGGAACGGGAGACCCGTTCCCTACATATTTTTAATAAACAATGAATAACACACAAAATTTAAACATTTTCATTCAAGACCAAGTATAATTTTCTCAATATCCTCAGTTTTGGCAGCAATGACCTTTGCTCCGTGGGCTTTGAGAAATTCACGCCCCCGGAATCCCCATTCAACACCGATGCAGTCCATTTCCGCATTCTTCGCCGTTTCAATGTCAACATCGGAATCGCCTATGTACACCGATTCTTTATTTGAAACACCAAGCCTTCTCAGCACCTCGTTCACCGAATCGGGAGCAGGCTTTTTCCTTATACCCTCACGCTCCCCTACCGCAAAGTCAAACATTCCCGGGAAATAACGGGCGCAAAGCTCCTGTACGCCGTAATCCGCCTTGTTGGAGACTACCGCTGTAAGACAGCCGTATTCCCTAAGGTTTCCCAGAAGCTCCGTTATTCCGTCATAGGGTCTTGTCTTGTCGGCGCAGTGTGCCTTGTAGTGTGCGGTAAAGTCGCTGTGTACCTTGTCAATAGCGGCGGTATCCGTTCCTGCAGGTACACCTCTTTCAATGAGCTTTCTAATGCCGTTGCCAACGAAATTCCTTACCTCGTCAATGCTTCTTTCGGGAAAGCCTGAGTTTCTAAGCGCAAAATTAAGGCTGTCCGCAAGGTCGTCAAGAGTGTTAAGTATTGTTCCGTCAAGGTCAAATACAGCAAGTCTGTATCTCATCACTTTATCCGCCTTTCCATTTCAAGTTTGCTAAGCTCACGGTCGGCTACATCGTAATGATAATCTATTGCACGGCAGCAGGCGGCAAAATCGCCCTCCCCGAGAGCCTTTACAATAAGCCTGTGAGCGTTTTTAAGCTGCCCCTTTACGTCCTCCGCAGCATTGCTGAGCGCCTTGTTTATCCAGCGGCGGTATATTTTTGCCACCGCATCAAGTATGGTTATCCAAAGGCTGTTTTCCGTTGCTTTTACCAGCAGAAAATGGAATTCCTCGTCAAGAAGCACAAGCTCGCAGGTGCCTGCGGCGTTGTCCGACTTATGCAGCACCGCCGAAATTTTCGGTTCCCACCTGCCAAAGCTGCCGCTGTCGATTATCTCCCTGCAGACAGCCTTTTCCATATTTCTGCGGAAGGAACACACCTCGCTGCGGTTGGTACGCTTCATAAGCAGCATCATTTCAATAGTTTCGGAAATGGTCTCCGAGGCGTTGCAGGAAAGATAACTTCCCGAACCTACACGGCTTTCCACGACCCCCATATTTTCAAGGCTGCGTAGCGCTTCTCTTATAGAATTGCGGCTTATGGAAAGAGTTTCGGCGATACTGCGCTCCGAGGGCAGCTTTTGCCCCTCTTTCAGTTCTCCGCTTTCTATAAGGCTGCAGAGGTAATCCACCGCCCTGTGATATTCCCTGCTTTTTTCCGTCATAATTCCCCTCCTATATTATATTTGCAAATATCGGCGCAGCAATGACCGTAAGTATTCCTGCCGTAACAACGGAAAGACTGCTCATTGCGCCTTCTACCTCTCCAAGCTCCATTGCCTTGACCGTTCCGAGAACGTGAGCGGAGCTGCCCAGAGCGATACCCTTTGCTACGGGTTCTTTTATCTTAAGCAGCTTAAACACAAGCTCTCCGAAAATATTTCCCAGTACGCCCGTTATGATTATGACCGTGACCGTTATCGCCACATATCCCCCAAGCTCCTCCGAAACACCCATTCCGATAGCCGTGGTAATGGATTTCGGCAGAAACGTTACATATTCCTTGTGACCGAAGCCGAACAGCAGCGCAAGAGCAAGTATCGTACCCATACTTGTCAGCACTCCCGAGCCTATGCCAAGGACTACCGCAAGCCAGTTCTTTTTCAGCATTTCAAACTGTTCGTAAAGGGGCACCGCCAGACACACCGTTGCAGGCGTAAGGAACCAGCTCAGATACTTTGCGCTTTCATAATAGCTGCTGTAATCTATTTTCATCAGCAGAAGCACGGCAATGGTGACCGCAATGGAAATAAGCAGCGGATTGAACACCGCCGACTTGAATTTCTTTTTCAGCTGCAGACCCAGTATGTATGCAGCTGAGCTTAATATCGCACCGAAAAACACGGAATTTACAAGCATATCTCTCATTTCGTGTTCACCTTCTTTGCTTTGAGGCGTATAACAGCCTGAGTGACCGCTCCCGAGACTGCCATTACCGCAAAGGTGGAAATCACCGTAGCTGCGGCAAATTTCAGCAGGTTAGGCTTTATAACGCCCCAGGAATCCATAAGCTCCACCGCCGCAGGAACAAGCATTACCGGCATAATGTCGATAAGCAGGTCGCTTGTTTCCTTAACGGAGCTTTTGGGTATCAGCTTTGTTTCAAGTCCGATAAAAAGCAGGATTATCCCGTAAATTCCGGCAGGAACAGGCAGCGGTATGATAAAGTGGAGTATTTCCCCTATAAAAGAAACCGCCAGTATTATACACAATTGACGAAAAAATTTCATTTTTATGCGCCCCTTATAATGAATTGGTACTACCGGTTTATTATATCACAGCCGAGGTATTTTGTCAAATTTGAATTTCGGAATAAAAAGAAATAACCGCCCCAGTCTACCAAACGTAAGCGGTTAAATCCTATTACTTATTTGAGCAGACACCGTCTATTGGTGTGCCCTATCTTTATTTACATTATACCCCACATTCCCGTGATTGTCAATAGAAAATTTTGTTGACATACATACTATTGTGTGATAAAATATCAAACAGGGCATACTAAACGGTAGGCGGTGTTCTCGCTCCTTTCGCAAGGAAGGGGGTGTTGCATTATGATGGGAATAAAAGACATTCTGTCCATAGTTTTCGGAATAATCAACATAGCCTGCAATATTGTAATGATATTGCAGAACAAAAAGAAATAACCGCCCCAGCCTCGCAAACTGAGCGGTTATTTACATAATCAACCAAGAGCAAGGCACCGTCTATTGGTGTGCCCTATCTTTATTTACATTATACACCCTGTCAAAGCAATTGTCAAGCATAAATCAAGCCCCCCGGAGTGATGTTTTTCACGCCGGGGGGCTTTTTATGCGGTTTTAAGCCGCTGTTTTCTGCATTGAATCAGAGAAATCAGACTTACTGGAGGAGGGAGAGAACGCCC
>JBJEQN010000115.1:0-33314 GCA_051881775.1 Oscillospiraceae bacterium
CCTCCCGATATCCGTCCTATGGTAATGCTGGACGGCGGACGTTATGCAACTTCCGACCTTAACGACCTTTACAGACGTGTTATCAACAGAAATAACCGTCTTAAAAAGATGCTGGAGCTTGACGCTCCCGACATCATCATCAGAAACGAAAAGAGAATGCTGCAGGAAGCTGTTGACGCACTTATCGACAACGGCAGACACGGCAGACCCGTTACAGGTCCCAACAACCGTGCGCTGAAATCCCTTTCCGATATGCTTAAGGGTAAGCAGGGACGTTTCCGTCAGAACCTTCTCGGTAAGCGTGTTGACTACTCCGGACGTTCCGTTATCGTTGTAGGACCTGAGCTTAAGATGTACCAGTGCGGTCTTCCTAAGGAAATGGCTCTTGAGCTTTTCAAGCCCTTCGTTATGAAGCGCCTTGTTGATACAAAGGTAGTAAACAACATCAAATCCGCAAGAAAAATGGTTGAACGCTCCAAGAACGAGGTCTGGGACGCCCTGGAGAACGTTATCAAGGATCATCCCGTGTTCCTGAACCGTGCCCCTACGCTTCACAGACTTGGTATCCAGGCATTCGAGCCTATCCTTGTAGAAGGCAGAGCAATCAAGCTTCATCCGCTGGTTTGTACGGCGTTCAACGCTGACTTCGACGGCGACCAGATGGCTGTGCACCTTCCCCTTTCCGCAGAAGCGCAGGCAGAAGCACGTTTCCTGATGCTTGCAGCAAATAACCTGCTTAAACCCTCGGACGGTCGTCCTGTTGCCGTTCCTTCTCAGGATATGGTACTGGGTTCCTACTATCTGACAATGAAAAAAGCAGGCGAACCGGGCGAAGGCAAGGTATTCCGTGACGTTAACGAGGCTCTTATGGCTTACGACGCACACGTTATCTCCCTCCACGCCGCTATCAAGGTTCGCATTTCCAAGGAAGTGGGCGGAAAGACCGTTTCCAAGCTTATCGACTGCACCGCAGGACGACTTATCTTCAACGAAAATATCCCTCAGAACCTTGGATATGTTGACAGAACCAACTCCGACAAGCAGTTCGACCTTGAAGTTGACTTCCTTGTTAAGAAAAAGCAGCTTTCCGACATTATCGAGCGCTGCATAAGAATACACGGCACAACTGTTACCTCCGAAGTTCTTGACAAGATCAAGTCACTCGGATATAAATACTCCACAAAGGCGGCTCTCACCGTTGCTGTCTGCGACGCACTTATCCCTCCCGAAAAGAAGGACATCGTTGCCGACGCCGACGCACAGGTCGAGAAGATCAACAAGCTCTACAAGAGAGGCTTTATCTCCGCCGCAGAAAAATCCAAGCGCTTCATCAGCATTTGGAACAAGGCAACTGACGACCTTACCGGCTGCATCAAGGAACACTACGACATCGAGAACAATCCTATCCATATGATGGCTGACTCCGGTGCCCGTGGTTCTATCAACCAGATCAGACAGCTGGCAGGTATGCGTGGACTTATCGCCAACACCTCGGGTTCTACCATCGAGATGCCTATTCGTGCTAACTACCGTGAAGGTCTTAACATTCTGGAATACTTCATTTCATCCCGTGGCGCCCGTAAGGGTCTTGCCGATACAGCGCTCCGTACCGCCGACTCAGGTTACCTTACAAGACGTCTTGTTGACGTTTCTCAGGACGTTATTATCCACGAGGAGGACTGCGGAACCGATGAGGGTATCGAAGTTTACACCATCAAGAACGGCAACGAAATGATCGAACCTCTTAAGGAAAGACTTACAGGACGTTACCTCCTTGAAGACCTCAGAGATCCCAACACAGGCGACCTTATCATGAGCCGCAACAAGCTCATGACCGACGCTGACGCACAGAAGGTCGTTGACAGCGGCATTGAAAAGGTAACTATCCGCTCCGTACTCAACTGTAAGGCTAAGCACGGCGTATGCGCTAAGTGCTACGGTGCAAACCTTGCAAACAACAACCTTATCTCCGTTGGTGAAGCTGTGGGCGTAATCGCTGCGCAGTCTATCGGTGAGCCGGGTACACAGCTTACCATGAGAACCTTCCACACCGGCGGTATCGCTTCCGCAGAAGACATCACACAGGGTCTTCCCCGTGTTGAAGAGCTTTTTGAAAGCAGACGTCCAAAGAACGCAGCTATCATTGCCAAGGCTGCAGGCTCCGTTCGTATGGAAGAGATCAAGAAGACAAGAAATGTTATCATCAAGAGCGAGGAGACTGGCGAGGAAGAATACTATCCCGTACCTTACGGCTACAAGATCAAGGTGCACCCCGGCGACACCGTTACAGCAGGTCAGCCTCTTACCGAAGGCTCTATCAATCCTGCGGATATTCTCCAGGTCAACGGTCAGCACGCCGTTCAGAACTATATCATCACCGAAGTACAGAAGGTTTACCGTCTCCAGGGTGTTGATATCAACGATAAGCACATTGAAGTTATCGTTCGTCAGATGCTCCGCAAGGTAAAAGTTGACGACAGCGGCTCCAGCTACCTGCTTCCCGGCTCTCTTGTTGACAAGAAGGAGATCGAGGAGATCAACGCAGGCATCAAGGCTCGTATGGACAACGGCGAAACAGGTCTCAGCTTTGTTACCTACGTTCCCGTTATCCAGGGTATCACAAAGGCATCCTCCAACTCCGACAGCTTCCTTGCTGCGGCATCGTTCCAGGAAACCACAAGAGCACTTACCGACGCTGCGATCAAGGGCAAGACCGATCACCTTATGGGACTTAAGGAGAACGTTATTATCGGTAAACTTATCCCTGCCGGAACAGGTATGGACGTTTACAACAACGTTAACATCGTTAAGAACGAGAACTACGTTGAACACAGCACCGCTTCGGCAAGCGTTTAAGACAGCAGTATAAATAAAATATCCCGTAAGTTTGTTTCAGACAGACTTACGGGATTTTGTTTTATCACAGGATTTTTATAGATCCTGCAGGTCGGCGGCGGTCAGGTCGTTTTCAAGGTTATCCCTTGCAAGGTCGTTGTCTATAACGGAATAAACATCCGAAATAGGTTTGTCAATACTTTCCGCCTTATGAGGTACGGAGTGGTAGACCTTGAGCGACGGCGCTTCCGTTCCTGCGATTATGGGATTTGCGTGGACTTTGCCGTGCTTTGCCTTGCCCTGTATTTCGGGAACGGCGGCAGCACGGTTTTCCGTTCCCGTATGAGTAAGGTCGGGACGTTTCATTCCTTGTTTTGCCATTTTTCCGATTCTCCTTTCCGAGGAAACTGCTTTGCGCAAAGCGTTGTTCCCCGTAACAGTATTCTCAGGCGGCAAGGCTTTTATCCCGAATTTGAATTATACAAAAATATCTCTATCCACGGCATATTTTCTTTCAGCGCTTTAAGCTGTTCTTCGTTGACGTTGCTGTTCGCACAAAGCAGGTATTCAATATTCTCACAACCGTATATTGGCGCAAAATAATCCTCTGATTCATAAACACAATCGTTAATTTCAAGCACTTTCAGATTCTTCATCTCCGAAATAAAGCTCAAATCGGAAATTGGGTTTGATATATGGAGTATCTCAACGTTTTGGAGCGCCGTTATGGGCTTTGTATCGGTCACTTCACCGTAAATGTAAAGTTCCTTAACGCTCTGCAGCTTTTCAATACCCGTCAGATTGGCAGGTTTTAAGCTCTCATATATATTATACAAGGTCATATTGGGCTTTTCCGACAGATAATCAAAAATTTCTTCGTCAGCAAATTCTCCGTTAGTATAGCTGCAAAATTCATCGGCGGCAATATCGGGCGCACTTTTCCGCAGACCGTTCGGTACAGGCTCATCTGCAAATTCTTCCCCCGAAAAAGCAATGCCGCTTTCACTTTCCGATGCTTTGGTAATAAGGCTGTGCATATCAACCGTGCCTATATGCTCGTACTTTTCAAGCGCCCTGTCCATAGTTTCAAGGAAGGTGTTTCCTGCTATGTCAATTCTGTCTGCACCCACAGGCATATCTCTGTTATATCGTCCGTAGGAAAACTCCCCTCCTGCGTGGTCAACGAAAAAGATCTCGCCGTTATCGCCGTAATACATCCTTTCCTCTCCGTAATACACTCTGCTGAAGCCGTTTTTGCACACATAATACTTATACGCCGTATAATTTCCAAAATCATAAACCAAATTGCAGCCGGTGTAAAAATACATATCGTTTTCACGGTCGTAATAAAGCTCAAGATCCGCTCCCGTCAGCCAGCTTTGCCAAAAATAGCGGAAATAGTTTTCTTCCCATTCCTCGGCTTCGGTATCGTAGGTCAGAATATTCCAGCCCTCGCCCGGCAGCTCATATATCAGTTCGGGAAATTTATCAAAATTAAGGTCAATGAATATCTTGTCACCCTCAAATTTGTTTGCGGCTCTGAACGCCTGTTTTAAAACACTGTCATTGCGGTAGGTAACGTTGTAATAATCAAGATTTACGGTATGATCGCCGCTTTCCTCCGCAGAAATGCACAGTTCCTTGTTGCCGCCAAGGATACGTCCGCCTATTTCCGTTACCGATGCAGGAATATCAAGGGTCGTTATGCCGCTGTCGGAAAATGCCCCGTTTCCTATGGACTTTAAGGTTTTGGGAAGGGTTATTGACCTAATTGCGGAGTAACGGAAGGCGTGGTTCTCAATGGCTTCAACGCCCTCGGGAACGTCAAATCCGCCCGTTCTGCCTTGTGGATAATAAACAAGGGTCTTGCCGTCCTTACTGTAAAGAACTCCGTCCTTTGAGGTGAAATTTTCGCCGTCCGTTATGTTTACATTTTCAAGAGAATCAAGCCCCAGCAGATTTCCGCCAAAACTTTTAAGACCTTTTGGCAGGTTAAGAGTTTTCAGCTTTGCAAGGCTTTTCAGACCCTTGAATTCCGTCATTGTTTCCGGCAGGGTAAGCTCCGTAATATTGCTGTCCGCAAAGGCGCTTACCCGAATTTGCGTAACAGGGAAGCCTAAAATTTCATCGGGAATGACCCCCCTTTCATCGGCACCCTTGTAACCGAGGATAGTTACTTCCCCGTCCGTTATTTTGTAGGTAAGGTCGTACTCCGCCGTTATCTTTTGCGGCTCGGTAACGGGTTTCTCTGCCGCCGTTACGCTTGCCGAGCCTGTTTCCGCAGAAGTTGTTTCCGCAGGCTGCTCCTCCCCATTCTTATTCTTGCAGGAACAAAGGGCAAAAATGCAAAGCAGCGCCCCGATTATTCCAAATGCCTGATATTTCATATATGTTTCTCCTTGTTTCTTTTAAAGTTCATAGCAAAATGATCTTTATCCACGGCATATTTTCTTTGATCGCTTCAAGCTGTGCGTCATTTACACGATTTTCCCCGAAAATCATACATTCAATATTTTCACAGCCGTAGATCGGTTCAAAATAATCATCGGGTCTGTCGGTAACGCCAAAAAACTCGATAACACTCAGTTTTTTCATTTCCGAAATAAAGCTCAGATCGGAAAAATCACCCGATATATGCAGTATCTCAACGTTTTCAAGCTCCGCAATTTTTTCGGGGTTTACTGCGTAATACCGTATAGTAAACTCTTTAACGCTTTTCAATTTTTCTATTCCTGTCAGGTCAACGGTATGGTAATCATCAATTTCATAATAAGTAAGATTCGGATTTTGCGATAATCTTTCAAATACTTCCTCTCCTGCAAGTTCGCCGTAGGCATATGACCAAAACATAGTTATATTTTCTTCGGGGGCATATTTGGGAAGACTGCTTGTATTCGGCTCATCGGCAAACTCGCCTGCAAAGACATCCTCACCATCAACGGACTGTTCAAAAAGCGCCTTTATGTCCACCGTATCAATATACTCATATTTTTCAAGCGCTTTATGAGTAAGTTCGATAAACGGCGAATCTGCCTTGTTAAGCCTGTCAATGCCCACAGGCACTTCGCCTTCATAAAAGCCGAAATCAAATTCTCCTTCCACATGCCCGATATAAAGCGCATTGGAATTTTCCCCTTCCCGTGAAAAATACAGCCTTTCCCATCCTATACACTGACAGACAAAACCATTCCTGCATACATAATACTTGTACGCCGGATATTCTCTGTCAGAATTACTTAATTCACAGGCTGCATAAAAATAAATATCGTTTTCCCTGTCGTAATAAAGGTCTATCCCCCTAAGTCCGATATATCCAAAACCACAATTCTGCCACCCATCTTCATCGGCATCATAGTACATAACGATCCGACCTATACCGGGCATTCCATATATCATTTCGGGAAATTTATCAAAGTTAAGGTCAATGAATACCTTGTCACCGCCATATCCGGTTGCTTTTCTGAACGCCTTTTTCAGCGTTGTGTCGTCACGGTAGATCACGTTATAATAATCAAGATTTGCAGGAACAACGCTGCCGCTGTCAACAGTAACACATTTGCTGTTGTTGCCGCCGAGGATCCTTACTCCAACTTCCGTGACCGATGCAGGAATATCAAGGGTCGTTATGCCGCTGTCGGAAAATGCTCCGTTTCCTATGGACTTTAAGGTTTCGGGAAGGGTTATTTCCGTAATTGCGGAGTAACGAAAAGCGTGGCTCTCAATGGCTTCAACGCCCTCGGGCACGGCAAATGCGCCCGTTCTGCCTTGTGGATAATAAACGAGAGTTTTTCCGCCGTCTGTGTAAACTATACCGTTGTCGGAAGTAAATGCTCCTCCCTCTTTTATATTAACGTCGGTAATGAAGTCCGTGCCAAGCATATTTCCTCCGAGATCGTCAAGCTCCAAGCCGCTCGGCAAGTTAAGAACTTTCAGCTTGCCGGCATTTTTTATGCCTTTGAATTCCGTCAGCGTTTCGGGCAGGGTAAGCTCCGCAACCTCCGTATCGGCAAAAGCCCTTGCATTTATTTTTGTTACGGGGCAGCCTAAAATTTCATCGGGAATGACCACCTTTTTCTCAAAACCCTTGTAGCCGAGAATTTTTACTTCTCCGTTCTCTATCTCATAGGTAAGGTCGTACTCCGCTGTTATCTTTTGCGGCTCGGTAACGGGTTTCTCTGCCGCCGTTACGCTTGCCGAACCTGTTTCCGCAGAAGTTGTTTCCGCAGGCTGCTCCTCCCCATTCTTATTCTTGCAGGAACAAAGGGCAAAAATGCAAAGCAGCGCCCCGATTATTCCAAATGCACGATATTTCATATTACCCCTCCGTTACGTTCCGCCAAAACAAAACGAGCAGCCCGGGTTATGCTCCTTTAAAAGGTCAAAATGCGGCTTTGCGCTTTTGTATATATCTCCATCGTCGTAAAAATAACAAAACTGTTCAAGTCCGTACAGCTTCTCCGCAGCGGAAAAATCACACATATCACGGCAGGCGTATATCTCAACTCTCCGCAGATAACTCAGCCCCGACAGATCGGGTAACGCTTTTACACCGATAATACGGCTAAGTTCAAGCCTGTTCAGTTTTTCAAGTCCGCATATAAAATCCACATTTTCAAGGGCTGTATATTCGCCGTTCACGCAGTCCTTCCAAACCTCATAAAGGCAAAGCTGCTCCAAATTTTTCAGCTTTCCTATACCATCGGCAGAGCCTATCCCCGACCACATAACAGACAGACTTTCAAGCTCTGTAAACTCCGATATTTTTTCAAAATTTTCTATACGCTCAAAGCCGCTGAGGAAAAGGCTCTTTAAGCCTTTGCAGCCTGCAATGCAGTTCATATCCAGAACTCCGCCCGAAACGCCAATGTAAAGCTCTTCAAGCTGCGACATTTCCTTTAAAAAGTCAAAATCACCCTTTTCGGCAGGGCTTCCGTCACCTGTGTACCATTCGCCCGTAAAAAGCTCCAGCGACTTTGCATTTACCGCCCTTGAAAGAACGGACAGGTCCTCCTCACGCAGGTCGGCATAAACCGAAAGTGTTTCCGCTGCCGCCGCTTCATCATCGTTCATTTCTTTCAGCTTTTCAAGGTCGTCACGGGATTCATCCTTGGCAAGGTTCAGACTTTCATCGGCAAACACAACATATTTTCCGCTGTCAAGGTCGTATGCCGCACCGTAATTTCCAAGCTGACTTATAAGTATCAACACGCCCTCATCGTTAACGCCGCCGCAAATCCATTCTTCCAGTTCTGAGTTGGGTCTGCCGTTTTTAACGGAATAAATGCTGAAAAATCGGGTCGTGTTGTTCACGCCTGCGGAAAAGGCTGCGTGGCACACTCCGTCACCTCGGATAAGCTCTGCGGAAAGTCCCACCGACTTGGGTATGACTGTTTCCGCCTTACCCTCGGAGGAAACATAAACGCAGCAGCTTGTTGCATATGGCACAAATTCCGTTTCAAGGTCAAGATAGCGCAGAACAACGAAATATTCCTTTTTCCCGTCCCCGTCAAAGTCCAGCCCCAAGGTATCTCCCAACGTTACGGTGGGTTCAAGATTTTCGTCGGTATCTGCAAAAGGCAGCGTTTCCCCGAGAATGTATCTTCCCCCCGACTTTTTCAGCGCCTCGGCAGTTTTGCGGTAGCTGTCGGTGCTTTTCAGAAAATCAACTGCGATTTTTTCTATATCCTCGGGCAGTTCGGAAGTCCAAGCGTAATCATCAATATAAAGCTCAGCCGAATTCAGGTTTTGCGGCTTAGGGGGCAGGCTGTTATAGTCGCTTATGTGGTGTTCAATGCCGCTTTGACAGGTCATTTCTGCGGCGTAACCGATAAAAGCCGTATCAAGGGCAAAAATATCGTAATATTCGTCCTTTTCCGCTGTAAGAGAAACCTCCTTTGAAGGTGGGGGAAAACCGTATTCTTCCGCATTTCCGCTTTCGGGGTCAACGGCAAAGTAATCGCTGTAATTTTCCCCTTCAAGCCAGTAGGCATAGTAGCCTGCGGTGTAAATGCGCTGTATCTCCGTTCCCGTTTCCTTCAAGGCATCAAGGTACTCTCCGCCGTTTTCAAGATGCGCAGCAAAGTCATCGGGCGTTATTTCCTTTGCGGCAAGCTGTCTGAACACTCCGTCGGGGCAGAAAACCACGGGATAAGCGGCAAATTCATACTTTACCCCGAAATAGAAAACGCCGTTTATATGATCTATAAAGCCGCTGCCGCTGTATGAGACCGCACTTTCGGGCATACCGTCATTAATGTAATATATTGTATCCCACATTGTTGTCGCACCTGCAAAAACCGCAAGCCTGAGGCAGCGTTTTATCCCGAAATCAAGGGCGCAGACCTCTCCTGTGGGATAAATTCCGCCGTCTGCAAGCAATGCCGCATTTTCCCCGTCAACGTAATAAACCGCACCGTCACCCATAAACCAGCTCGGTGCAGGAGAGCAGTCAAGGAAAATAACGCTTTCGTTCTCCCCGTCCATATCAAAATCATAGCTTGCGCCCATTGTAAAAGGCAGATCCTCCGCAGAATTTACGGGGACATAATCATCATCATACTCTGCGGCGTGTGTGTTATAATCTTCTATGGTTTCCCCTTCGTCGGCAAAGCAGTGCGCCCTTGCTATGGCAATATGCGCCTTGTCGGGAAAGTCATCTTCATTTTCATAAATAATATCTTCGATAATATGACATTCAAGGACGGAACCCGTTTTTTCTCCGCAAACCGCTTTAAGGGTGCTTATATCCGCCGTTACCTTTCCCGCTGCAGGAAATTTGAACGGCGGTTTAAAATAGTTTTCTCCGGTGCTTATATCCGCCGTTACTTCTCCCGTTGCAGGAGAGGTCAGCGATGTTTCCTCTGTTCCCATAACTGTTTCTGCTGTTGTTTTCCCTGCTGCCGCCGTTGCTTCGGAAGTAACGGCAATTTCAGCCGTACTTGTTTCGGAAAGCTCCGTATTTTCCTGCCCGTTCTTTGCACAGGAGCAAAGCATTGCCCCAATTATTAACGCCGTAAACAGCCTTGATATTTTTCTGCACATAAATATCCCCCGATCGTCCGAATCATGTTGATTCTATTATCCGACAATCGGAGGATTTTTTCAATTACACAAACGTTACAAATTATTACAGTTTTATACTATGTCAAATGCACCTCACAAAATCAGCATTTTTCACATTTTTCTGTAGGGGCGCATTGTGCGCCCGTTGCCCCACCCCACAAATCAGGAACGGCTTGCCCGTTCCACTCCCACACAGGAACCCCACAACCGTTACAGCCAACAACAAACTACCAAAAGCCACATAGCGGTGGCCGGGAGGGGGTTGGGGGTTTGGGGAAAGAGAGTGCAGAGGGAAAACCGCAAGGGGGTAAGGGGGAGGGCGGCCAAGCGTCCCTTTTGTGCAGAGCGCCTCCCCCTTGCCCCCTGAAGGTTGTCCCTTTGCATAGCGCTTCGCTAAATGAATAGTGAATAGTGAAAAATGAATAATGAATAATTAAGGAATTGCCTGCGGCAATGTATAAAAATCCCGTGAGCGCAGCGAACACCTTAATTATTCACTATTCACTATTCATTTTTCATTATTCATTTAGCGAAGCGCTGTGTTTGTCGTGTCGGATAAAATGCACGTCGCTCCGCTCCGCACATTTTATCCGAGGGTACTTTGTTTTTATGGGATAGAAATAGGCGCAATTCACATAGTCGGTTCCACGAGTTTTGTGTTATGCAACACTTTACTTGATTCCTCTTTTTGATGTGAATTGCGCCTTTGGATTTTTTATTTTGCTTGGTTTAACACTACAATGCATTAAGCCTTACTTTAGGGGATTTCGCTCCTGCGGGAGCGACAAGGGGCGCTGCCCCCTTGACCCCTGCCACCCTTTGAAAAGCGTGGACGTAAACTTTAGACGCTTCGCGGCTCCGCTCAATATCCTTGCCTTTTCATGGTCTTAACAAGGTAAATAAATTCGTCTTTGTACACATCACTCTCATAGTCATAATCCGCAAGAAGCGTAAGCACACTCTGACAGGTCGCAGTACCCTTATACTCGCTGTTCCTCAGCACAAGTCCAAACTCCGCAACACCTGCCGCAAAGGTCATATTATAGGACATCTTTTCGCTGTAGTTATCCATTGTTACAGGGTATGCAAGCAGCTTGCTTGTGTCGCCGTCGGGTTCTTTATAGCGTATTGAAGCGGTGAGCAGCTCGCCGTTGTTCACGCCCTCTGCGCTTTCCTGATATTTAAGCTCGGAGGAGGAAAACTCCATATCGCTGTCGTTCATAACAAGCTCATAAAGCGCCGTTACGCTGTGTCCTGCGCCTATTTCGCCTGCATCCTTGGTGTCGTCGTTGAAATCCTCGTCTGCAAGGGCTCTGTTCTCGTAGCCGATAAGGCGGTAGCCCTTGACATATGCAGGGTTAAACTCGACTTGGATCTTAACGTCCTTTGCCGCCGTGAAAAGTGTGCCGCTCATTTCTTCAACAAGCACTCTTTTTGCTTCAAGCTCGCTGTCGATATAGGAGTAGTTGCCGTTGCCGTTATCCGCAAGAGCCTCCATTTTGTTGTCCTTGATGTTGCCCGTGCCGAAGCCGAGAACGGAAAGGTAAACTCCCGTTTCACGCTTTTCCTCAACCAGTGCGGTAAGGTCGCTTTCGCTGGAAATGCCAACGTTAAGGTCGCCGTCCGTTGCAAGGATTATTCTGTTGTTGCCGCCTTCGATAAAATACTTTTCCGCAATTTTATAAGCGGTGTTTATGCCTGCCGCACCTGCTGTTGAGCCGCCTGCGGTAAGGGAATTTATTGCTTCAAGTATCTTCTGCTTGTCGTTGCCGTCTGCGCCTTCAAGAACTACAGCGTCCTCGCCTGCATAGGTAACTATGGAAATTCTGTCCTCTGCGCTTAAATTTTCGGTAAGCATTGAAAATGACTTCTGCACAAGGGGCAGCTTATCTTCGTCATACATTGAGCCGCTTACGTCAATAAGGAAAACAAGGTTCATTGCAGGTCTTTCCGAAAGGTCGATGTCCTTTGAATGAAGTCCCACAAGCATCAGCTTTGTATCGCCGTTCCAGGGGCACTCCGAAATTTCCGTTGTAACGGAGAAGGGCTCGCCCTCCTTAGGCTGCGGATAATCGTACTCAAAGTAGTTTATCATTTCCTCGATACGGATAGCCTCCGCAGGTATTTCCTCGCCGCTCCGGCCGTCCGTTATCATACGGCGGAGGTTTGTATAGGAAGCTGTGTCAACGTCTATTGAAAAGGTGGAAAGAGGGTTTGAAACCGTGCTTGTATAGCCGTTTTCAACGATGTAGTTGTACTCTTCCGTGTTGAAATAATCCTCGGCAGGCATTTCACCTGCTTCCCCGTCTGCAAGCTTTTCGGTGCCATACTGTAAAACTCCTGCAGCTGCGGTGGTATATATTGAATTTCCTGCCGCATCTCCTGCAACGGCGTAATTTCCGTTATCATAAGCAGCTTCCGAAAGCGATTTATCTGCCGAGCCGCAGCCTGCAAGCATTCCTGCCGCAAGAAGAACTGCCGTAAAAGAACATACTGTTTTTTTCATTTTATTTGTCATAAAGATCATTCCTTTCATTCTATCCAAGCCCACACAAGCAGCTTGCCAAAGAGCCTGAACTCTGCGCCGTAATATTTTCCGTCATATGTATGGTATCCTACGGAATAGCCTAAGCCGTCATATATTTCCATTCTGTCGGTGGTCTCATAGCCTGTTGTTATCAAGGGTTTCGTTCCACAGGGGGAATTTCTCAGCCTTATGCTTTCGGTGCAGATATATCCTGCCGCAATTATTACAAGACAAGCCGCTGCGATCAACACTGCTTTCAGCTTTTTAGGCATATGTCATTCCTCCCGTATGTTATACTAATCCCTCATTAAAGTGTAGACAAAAAATCGGCACAAAATCCATATATGCAAAATTTTGCCCCCATTTTTTGTACACTTTATAATCGGGAATTAGTATTATTCCATTTTTCAATAAGCTCCGAAACGTCGTTTTTATAGGAAAACTTCATTCTGTCGTAAAAGAAGTCGTCCACGCCGTTTTTCGGATAGATAAGGCTGACGGAATCCTCGCCGTCAAGGGATCTCCAGCCGTTGTAATAGACCATTCCGCCGTCCTCGGTGAACTCTATTTGCGGTACGCCGTCAAAAACCGTTTCAAGCTCTCCGTCAACGCTTCTGACGGGGATAAGATACTCTCTGTTTTCAAGCATTGTATACTTGGAACGGCTTGCAACGGTAATTGTTCCGCTTTCTTCAATGCCGCCGTAAACGCCGACTGCGCTTAATTCATAGTAAATGCAGTCCTCCCCTGCGTAAACATTGCTTACAACTGCGTCAATGAAGCCTTCCGTCTGAACGAGAATGTCCTCCTCGGAGAAGTATTCGCCGCCGTTAGGCTCTCCGCTGCAGGAAATGCCGCTGTTAACGCTTTCGGGGAAGCGAAGGTCGTTATAATCAAGAATACCGTCCGCAACGTGAACCGTTTCTTCGGTTCCGTCAAGATCTTCAGCCGCTTCATCTGCAGCTGCCGCATCTTCTGCCATATAGCTGTTCTCAGCCGCAATATTAGCTGTGTCAGCCTTTGAAATATCGGTATTTTTTACTGCTGTAGGAACGATTATCGCCATAACTGCGCACACTGCCGCAAAAGCAAGACATTTTTTAAGGGTGATGAAACGCCTTTTTTCTGCGGCAAGGCTGCGCTCAGTTTCGGCAATATCTCCGCTCCTTTCCTCAAGACCGCTTTCGATCCTGCTCCACAGAGCCTCTTTGTCCGGTGCGGAACCGGCGATCTCATTTTTGTAAAGTTCTTTTATTCTTCTGTCGGTCATTAGTTCCGCACCTCCTTTGCATATTTTCGGAGCTTGTTCATTGCGTTTTGATACTTCCACGCAACCGTGCCCCGTGGTTTTCCGAGCGTAAGGGCAATGTCCTTAAAGGTCATATCGCCAAAAAGCTTAAGATCAACGATTTCCCGCTCGCCGTCATCAAGCATTTCAAGCGCCTCCTTTACGGTCATTGAGCCGATAACGGTATTTTCCGTGTCACAGCTGTCGGCAGGCTCACACCTGACGTTATCATCATCTTCATCGTCGATAGTAAGCTGTTCCCTTCCGCTTTTCCGCAGAAGATCCACAGCCATGTTCCGAGCGGCGGCAGCGAGCCAGCGCTTATGCCCTCTTCCGCCCTCGTATGTATCGGCGAGCCTGTTCCACAGCTTCAGAAAGAAATCCGACGTTAAGTCCTCCGCATCGTGACTGTTTTTCACAACGGAAAGCATAACGGAATAGATGAATTCCATATATTCGTCGTATATTTCCCGAAGCCCGTTCCTGCTGCCCTGCTTTATCAGCAGTATACAGCGTTCAAAACGGCTGTCGGTCATATCGTCATCACCCCTTACATTCTTATATACGTCTGAGATACCGTAAATTTATGGCGTCATTTTTAACAAATTAAGCATAACATTTTTGTGCAAATTAAAGAATTATGCCGTTTTACCCATTTTAAAGAAAATACTGCACGGTTTTACTTTTTATAGCAAAACAAAATCCCTCAACCTGCGCAGTTAAGGGATAATAAAGTGGTGCGGGCGACAGGACTTGAACCTGCACATCGAAAGACACCAGATCCTAAGTCTGGCGCGTCTGCCAATTCCGCCACGCCCGCAGATGATTCAGCTTTTATATGATACCACAAAAGCCTTGAAAAGTCAATATCAAATATGCGCTTCGCTAAATGAATAATGAATAGTGAAGAATGAATAATGAATAATTAAGGTATCGCCTTCGGCGATGTTATTTTCAGATCAATTTTTAAATCCGTGAGCGAAGCGAACACCTTAATTATTCACTATTCACTATTCATTATTCACTATTCATTTAGCAAAGCGCTTTAATGTTCAAATATTGTATTGAAATATTTTCCGGCGTATGATATAATCAATAACAGCGGTTTTTAATTAAATTGAAGGGAGTGCGTATTTCGTAAGGGATACGGTCATTATGGGAAATAAATTCTGCGCTCTGACATTTGATGACGGACCGAATACCGTCACCACACCTCTCGTTATAGACAAGCTGGAGAAATACGGCGTTATTGCTTCGTTTTTTCTTGTGGGAAACAATATAACCGAGGCTTCCGCAAAGGTCGCAAAACGTGCCTTTGAGCTTGGCTGCGAGATAAACAACCATTCACGCACCCATTCGGCTATGCCTGAGCTTGCTCCGGATGAAATAAGAGCCGAGATAGCCTTCACAAGCGGAAAAATCAAGGAAATAACAGGCTGTGAGCCAAAATTTTTCCGTCCGCCCTATATTGCGGTGAACGATACTATGTTTGAGAACATAGACCTGCCCTTTATCGCAGGCTTCGGCGCTGAGGACTGGAAGGATGAGGTCTCCGCAGAGGAACGTGCAGAAAAGGTGCTTGCGCAGATGAGGAACGGCTGCGTTATCCTTCTTCACGATATGGAGGGAAACAGCAAGACCGCCTGGGCCCTTGACCTTATCATACCTGCTCTGCTGAAGGACGGATATGAATTTGTTACCGTAAGCGGACTTTTTGAAAAAACGGGAGTTACCCCCAAAAAGGGCATCGTTTACAGCTACACGGAACAGACAACCACTTACGCATGACCGAAAGGAGCATATTTTTATGAACGCAAAAAAACTCACGGCGCTGGTATGCGCAGTATGCCTTTGTTCCGCCATAACAGGCTGTGCAAAGGAAGAAAAGGCGGATTCTGCCGAAGCCGCCGAAACTACAACAGTTCAGGAGGAAACATCTGTGAGATCTATTGAATTAAAAGAGGAAAATTTCAAGGAGCTGGGACGTACATACTATGCCGACGGAAAAATATACTGCGCCCTCTCCGGCACAGGCGCCGAGTTCACCTTCACGGGTACGGAATGTTCCGTTACGGTAATGGGCGATGCCAACAGCGCTAACCCTTCAATGGCGGACAATCAGGCAAGAGTAGGCATCTATGTCAACGGCGAGCGTGTTGTTGACGAAATGATAGACAACCTTACCGAGACCTATGAGGTATTCAAGAGTGACACGGAAGAAACTGCCGACATAAAGATAGTAAAGCTGTCCGAATCCCCTATGTCCACCTTTGCCATAACCGATATTACCATAAACGGCAAGGACGTTAAGCCTGCAGAGGACAAGGAGCGCTTCATCGAATTTATCGGTGACTCCATCACCTGCGGCTACGGCGTTGACGACGAGGATATGAACCACCACTTCTCCACCAAGACCGAGGACACCACCAAGACTTACGCTTACAAAACTGCGGAAGCTCTGAACGCCGATTACAGCATGGTATCCTTCAGCGGCTACGGCATAATCTCCGGCTACAGTGACGGCGAAAAGAAAGTTTCCGAGCAGACCGTTCCCCAGTATTACACCAAGCTGGGCTATTCATGGAGCCAGAACGGCAGCTTCGTTCCTGCAAATATCGAATGGGATTTCAGCAAGCGTCAGCCCGATGTTGTTGTTATAAATCTCGGCACAAATGACGACAGCTATTGCAAGAACAAGGACGACCGCTGCGAGGAGTTCCAGCAGACCTATGTTGAATTTCTCAAAACTATCCGTGAAAAGAACCCCGATTCCACTATCATCTGCACTCTTGGCATAATGGGTCAGAACCTTTACCCCTATGTTGAGCTTGCAGCAAGACAGTACAGCGAGGAAACAGGCGATGAAAACATCTCATGGCTTATGTTCGATATGCAGTCACAGGATGACGGCATCGCAGCCGACTGGCACCCCACCGAAAAGACCCACGCAAAGGCTTCGGCAAAGCTTGCGGAAAAGATAAAGGAAGTAATGGGCTGGTAAGCTGTAAATATGCGGTTATTTTCAAAATATGCAAGGTTAGTATTGACTTATATACAGAATAATGTTATAATATGTAATGTAATAGAATATGCCTTATCAAGAGTGGCGGAGGAACTGGTCCTGTGAAGCCCGGCAACCTAATTGCAAACGGAAGTTTGTCAGAAAAGGTGCTAAATCCTGCGGTGAAAATCCGAGAGATGAGGAATTTGTTTAAAATTCGCAGCGCTTGAAAGGTATCTTTCGGGCGCTTTTGTTTATGTTTGAATAAGGAGGAATTTAAAATGGCAAAGAAATTATTTACTTCGGAATCCGTTACCGAGGGTCATCCCGATAAGATCTGCGACCAGATCTCAGACGCCGTTCTTGACGCAATACTTGAACAGGACCCCATGGGCAGAGTTGCCTGCGAGACCTGCACCACAACAGGTATGGTAATGTGCATGGGCGAGATAACGACCCAGTGCTATGTTGATATACCAAAGATAGTCCGTCAGGTGGTCATAGACATCGGCTACGACCGTGCAAAGTACGGCTTTGACGGTCACACCTGCGCAGTTATACAGTCCATCGATGAGCAGTCTGCGGATATTGCAATGGGCGTTGACGAGGCTCTTGAACATAAAAACGGCGAAAAAGCGGAGGATTTCCTCACAGGCGCAGGAGATCAGGGAATGATGTTCGGCTATGCCTGCAACGAAACGCCGGAGCTTATGCCGATGCCTATTTCCCTTGCACATAAGCTGGCTAAGAAGCTGACGGAGGTGCGCAAGACGGGTGTTATCCCTTACCTCAGACCGGACGGAAAAACTCAGGTCACGGTGGAATATGAC
This sequence comes from Oscillospiraceae bacterium, assembly GCA_051881775.1. Lineage (GTDB taxonomy): Bacteria > Bacillota > Clostridia > Oscillospirales > Ruminococcaceae > UMGS363. The sequence goes on from JBJEQN010000115.1 coordinate 17,544, forward strand.
AATGACAAGCCGGTAAGAGTTGACACCGTAGTCGTTTCCACACAGCACGCTCCCGAGGTAACACTGGACAGGATAAGAGCGGATATTATCGAAAAGGTGATAAAGCCTGTTATTCCCGAAGAGCTCCTTGTTGATACGAAATATTTTGTTAACCCTACGGGACGTTTTGTAATAGGCGGACCTCAGGGCGACAGCGGACTTACGGGAAGAAAGATAATCGTTGATACCTACGGCGGATATGCCCGTCACGGCGGCGGAGCGTTCAGCGGCAAGGACCCCACAAAGGTAGACAGAAGCGCAGCATATGCGGCAAGATACGTTGCAAAGAATATAGTTGCGGCAGGACTTGCAGACAAGTGCGAAATTGAGATAGCGTATGCGATAGGCGTAGCCGACCCTGTTTCCGTGCTTGTAGACACCTTCGGAACGGGCAAGGTAGCAGATGAAAAGCTGTCGGAAGCGGTAACAAAGGTGTTTGACCTTCGTCCTGCGGCAATAATCCACGACCTTGACCTGCGTAAGCCCCAGTACAGACAGCTTGCGGCATACGGACATATGGGACGTGAGGACTTAGGCGTTGCGTGGGAGAAAACCGACAGAACACAGGCATTGCTTGATGCGGTAAAGTAAGAACGCAAACTTGCTGTCGGGGCAGCGAAGCGATAATGGGATTCCAAAGGGACGAGTCCCTTTGGCGCAGGTTCTTAGGGGCGCGGAGCCCCTAAGTCGCTCTCCGCAGAGAGCGAAATCCCCTAAACTATGGCGCAACGCAAAGTAACAGCAAAAACAGCAAAGTAAAAAATCCAAAGGCGCAATTCACATAAAAAATCGGAACCGAGCAAGGTATTGTACAACATAAAACCTGCGGAACCGACTATGTGAATTGCGCCATTTCTATCCTATACAAACCAAGTCACCCTCGCAGAAAAATATATTGAGCGGAGCGAAATGTATTTTTCTGCGACATAACAAACTTTAGTGCCGTTGCCCCGACACAGCTTGTTGAACCTTACCAAAATCGTTGACCCATGGGCGCACACTGTGCGCCCCTACAGAAAAAATGTGAAAAAATGCTGATTTTGTGAGGAAAACCAATGCCATAGTTTGCCGTGTCGGATAAAATGCACGTCGCTTCGCTCTGTACATTTTATCCGAGGGATACTTTATCTTAATATTATAGAATAGGCGCAATTCACATTGGGCGGTTCAACTGCTTACATTTGGAACGTAAGAGTTGCTCTTTCCGATTTTTGATGTGAATTGCTCCTTTGGATTTTTTACTTGGCTGTTTTTGATGTTACAATGCGTTATGCACGACTTTAGGGGATTTCGCTCTCTGCGGAGAGCGACAATGGGCTCCTCGCCCCTTGACCCTCGCCAAAGGGACTAATCCCTTTGGAATCCCATAGTCGCTTCGCTGTCGGGTCGGCAAGTTTGTGCTAAATAACATAAAACCCGATTACCCCCGAGATAACACCGAACAATGCTCCGACTATAACATCTTTCGGGAAATGCACCCCCGAAATGACCCTTATAACCCCCATTGCCGCTCCCACGGCTAAAATGAACACCGCCGCCCACTTACACGGAAAGCAGGCAAGAAAGGTCATTCCTATGATAACAACGGAAAAAACGTGTCTGCTTGGGAAGGACTTGCCCTTCGTCTTTTTCGGTATAACGGAGGGTACACCAAAAACCTCATATGGACGGGGCGAGTTGACTATACGCCTGAAAACGCTCAAAACCACGAATGATACAGCAGGCACAAGCACGGCTTTAAGCAGCATTCCCCTGTTTTTCAGGAAAAGATGCACTAAAAGGCAGGGATATGCGGCAAAGATCATATAGGTAAGTATCTTATTGGCAAGGTTTATTCCTTTTGCAAGGGCGGCTCTGTTACGGAGTGCGCCCGTTATTTTTTCATAGGTCTCTTTCGTCATAGGCTGTCCCCTGTTACTGCATTATTTTGCGGAACGCCGAGGCAAGGTACAGCGAACCTGCAATTACTACCATTCCCTTTTCCCCTGCAAGCGCCATTGCCCTCGGAACTGCGTCCTTAAGGCTCATTACCTGCGCTTCTCTGAACAGCTCCGCCAGCTTGGGGGCAAAGACCGTTTTCGGCGCAAAACCGTCAACGCAGATGCCGTAGTCAATGTATCTTGTCATAAATCCCAACGCCGTCTGCCAGTCCTTGTCCTCCATCATTCCGCAGACCATTATTTTAGGCTCTTTAGGAACGGTGCGCACAAAATCCGCCAATGCTCTCATGCCGTCGGGGTTGTGTGCGCCGTCAATAAGGACAAAGGGCTTATCCGGGTTGAGTATCTGACATCTTGAGGGAACAACGGAATCCTTTATGCCATCAAAGACCGTGCTGTAGGTAAGTGCAGGAAAGCCGTATCTGCGCAGTATGCCGCAGGTCTCTATGGCGGTTAGGGCGTTGTCTATCTGGTGTCTGCCTATCATTGAGGTAACGTAGTGATCGCCTTTATATCGGAAGCTGTTGCCCGTATAGTCGCATTTTTCTATTTTCAGCTTGTCATAATCGGGAGTGCAGAAGCTGCACGCCTTTGCCGCAGCGGTGCCGTGGACTATCGTTTCAACTTCGGGCGCTTTATTGTAGGCAAGAACGACCGGGCAGCCTTCCTTTATGATGCCTGCCTTCTGACGGGCTATCTTTTCTATGGTGTCGCCGAGAATTTTTGTGTGGTCAAGGGAAACTGAGGTTATAACGGACACCTCCGGCTCTTTTATGATGTTGGTGCAGTCAAGAAGTCCGCCCAGCCCTGCTTCAAGAACGACTATATCGCATTTCATTGCCGCATAGTATATGAAGGCTATCGCCGTCGAGATCTCAAACTGGGAGCAGTCGTTGTCAAGACCGGAAATTATAGGCTTTATTTCGCTTACGATGCTGCAAAGCTCCTCATCGGAGATGTTTCTGCCGTTTATCCTTATCCTGTCGTTGTAAACGGTGATATAGGGGGAGGTGAACTCTCCCGTAACGTAGCCTGCACGGGCAAGAGCCGAGGCTATCATTCTTACGGTGGAGCCTTTGCCGTTTGTTCCTGCAACGTGGACGAATTTAAGCCTGTCCTGAGGGTTGCCAAGCGCCTCCATAAGCCTGCGGAAACGGTCAAGGCTCGTCACAGGCTTACCAAGCTTTGAAAAGCTGTTGATATAATTCATTGCGTCGTAAATGTTCATAAGCTGATTCCTTAATCCTAAAAATATTGCAATATATTACAGTATGCAGAAAAAATATGTTTGGTATAACGGGCGGCTGATAGCCGCCCCTACGGTTGTCTATATTATCTCTATGTTTTTCAACAATTTGAAATATATGCAATATTATTATATCACCCCGTTAAGACTTCGTAAATAGAAAATTTTTATAAAAAATACTGCTTCCATACTTGACAAACAGGAAAAAATGAGTTATTATTGTATTAATAGATTAGTACAAAGATACATTGTAGGAGTTTTTGCAGAAAAATGCCGTTATACTAATTCTAAATCGTTCTATAGACAAAGGCGGCAGATAGAACACAGCCAATCAAGGAAAGCGACCGCCGCAATGCTTGGTGCCTTGCAAGGGAGCTTGACGACGAGTGGCTGGGTTATAGCTGACGAATTTGTCTATAGGTTGATTTGGAATTAGTATTATAGGCCGGTGCAGAAAGGAAGCGGAGAAATGCCATGGAATTTTAACGAAAATTCGCCTATATATCAGCAGATAATCGAGCATATCAAGCTGAGCATAGCCGTGGGCGAATATAAAGCTGGGGATAAGCTGCTGCCTGTAAGAGAACTTGCAGCCGTGGCTGAGGTGAACCCCAACACTATGCAGAAAGCTCTCTCCGAGCTTGAAAGAGAGGGGTTTGTTTATTCCCAGCGTACATCGGGGCGATTCATTACGGGTGATACGGAGAAAATATCCGAACTTCGCCGTATACTTGCTGACGAACAGATGGATTGGTTCATTACAAAAATGGGTCAGCTCGGCTTTACCGCAGAAGAAGCGGTCGCAGAGCTTGAAAAACATATTAAGGGGGAAAAGGAATGAGCGCAGAAGAAAATTTAATTGTATGCAGCGGACTTACAAAAAGCTACGGCGGCAAAATTGCGCTTAACAATGTAAGCCTTAACATAGGCAGGGGCAAAATAATCGGTCTTCTTGGTCCCAACGGCAGCGGCAAGACCACTCTTATCAAGCTTTTATGCGGAATACTCACCCCTACAAGCGGAGAAATAACTATCTCCGGCAAGGCTGTGGGTATCGAAACAAAAAAGATAGTTGCCTACCTTCCCGAAAGGACATATCTCAGCGAATGGATGAGCGTCAGAGAGATGATAACATTTTTCAGCGATTTCTACGAGGATTTCAACGCCGTTAACGCTTACGATATGCTTGCAAGGCTCAATATCGACCCTCATGCAAAGCTGAAAAGTATGTCCAAGGGCACAAGGGAAAAGGTGCAGCTTATCCTTGTTATGTGCAGGAACGCAGAGCTGTATCTCCTTGACGAGCCTATCGGCGGCGTTGACCCTGCGGCAAGGGATTATATCATCCAGACTATACTGAAAAACTACAATGAAAACGCCTCCGTTATTATTTCCACACATCTTATTTCCGACGTTGAGCACGTTCTTGACGAAGTTGTATTTATAAAGAACGGCAGCGTTGTTATGCAGTCAGAGGTGGACGAAATAAGGGAACAGTACGGCAAGTCCGTTGACGGAGTTTTCAGGGAGGTGTTCGCATGTTAGGAAAGCTGCTCAAATACGAGCTTATGGCGGAATGGAAGAAGTACGCCGCAATTTATGCGGGAATGGTTGTGCTGGCAGGCACCGCCCGTGTAATGGACAAGAGCCTTACTTCTCTCGGCGACAACCGCTTTATAACCGTTATGTCAAATCTGTGTATTATAGCCTTCATACTGCTCAGTATGCTTTCATTCGGACTGATATTTGTTTTCTCGACTATGCGGTTTTATAAAAATATGTACAGGGACGAGGGCTATCTTATGCACACTCTGCCCGTTTCGCCCTGGAGCCATATTTTTGCCAAGCTGATACCCGTGTACATATGGACTATCCTGTCGGCTGCGGTATTTTTCCTTTGCATAGGCATTGCCGCAGGCGGTTTTGAGTGGGTAAAGGATCTGCCGAAGATATACGATGAATTCATCAAGGCGTTCTCCATGGGTGCGGAACAGGCTGCGGCGGTAAAGTTCCTGAAATATATGCTGATATGTACGATAACGAGCCCACTGCTTATGCAGATATATCTTAACTTCTGCATTTCCTTCGGCAGCCTTTTCAACAGCCACAAAATTCTTATGGCAATAGTTGCATTTATCGGCGTTAACGTTATCTCACAGACTGTTTCAAGCATAGTTCTCATTGCCGCAGGAATGAAAACCACAAGCGTTGGCTTTATGAATATGACCGACGCAGAGGTAATGACAGAATTTTTCGGAATATTTGATGTAATGTACGTCTTTACGGGCATATTCACGGTGGTCTTATACGGACTTATGCTTTATTTCACCTATTACATAATGCACAAGCATCTTAACCTTGAATAAAAAAACCGGCTTCCGCAGGCAAAAGGCTTACGGAAGCACTTTTTTTGAATGTGGAATGTGAAAAGTTGAAAGTGGAATTATGTGCGCTTCGCTAAATGAATAATGAATAGTGAATAGTGAAGAATGAATAATTAATGTATCGCCTGCGGCGATGTTATTTTCAAATTTTTAAATTTGTGAGCGGAGCGAACACCTTAATTATTCACTATTCATTATTCATTTTTCATTATTCATTTAGCGCAGCGCTTATATTTCCCCTTTGATAAAAAAATTTTTTTCAAAAAGGGTCTTCTCAAAAACGGTCAACGGTATTATAATAACATTGACCGAACAGTCAGGGGGTGTTTTTATGAACGAAAAATTCTTTTCTCTGCCGGAAGAAAAGCGGCTTGCTATGATAAACGCAGGCTACCGTGTGTTTTCGCAGAACAGCTACAGAAAAAGTCCCGTCAGCGAAATAGCCGCCGAAGCAGGGATAAGCAAGTCCCTGCTGTTCCACTATTTCCGCAACAAAAAGGAGCTGTATCTGTTCCTTATAGAAACTGCTGCTGATACCACATACAAATATCTTTACGAATTCGGCTGCGGCGAGGAAGAGGATATTTTTGAAATTATGCACAAGGGTCTGAAAGCCAAGGTCGCACTTATGAAAAAGTACCCCGACCTTACTCTTTTTACCATTAAGGCGTACTATGAGACCGACCCCGAAATTTGCGATGATATTCAGAAAATCATCGGCAGGGTAGCTTCCTTTGATGCAAACGCAAGGTTCCTTAAGATAGACCCCCAACAGTTTGCAGAGGGCATTGACCTGCAGATGATGTATACGGATATGTATCTTGCTTCCGAGGGGTATCTTTGGGAAAAGTCACATAAGGGCAGCTTTGACGTCGATGAGGTGGAGAAAGATTTTGAAAAGATGATCGACTTCTGGAAGAAAATTTACCTTAGAAAAGAGGAATGACAATGAAAGCCATAGAAACTTTAAGCTTAACAAAAAGCTACGGCAAGGCAAGAGGCATAACGAACCTTGACCTTATCGTTAACGAGGGGGAATTTTTCGGGTTTATCGGTCCTAACGGGGCAGGCAAATCCACTACCGTCCGCACTCTGCTTGGACTTATTTCCCCTACATCGGGAGAAGCAAGGATATTCGGAAAGGATATAGTGCGGCAGAGGACGGAAATACTTGCGGACATCGGATATATGCCCTCCGAAGCCGCCTTTTACAGCGGAACGAGGGTAAAGGACGTTATTGCCTTTTCCGCAAAAATGCGCAGAATGGATTGCAGCAAGGAAGCGGCGGCTTTGTGCGAGCGGCTTGCTCTTGACAGGGAAAAGCGTGTGGAGGAGCTTTCTCTCGGCAACAGAAAAAAGGTGTCCGTGGTTTGCGCATTGCAGCATAAGCCCAAGCTGTGCATACTTGACGAGCCTACAAGCGGACTTGACCCTCTTATGCAGAAGGAATTTTTCGATATTTTAAGAGAACGCCACGCCGAGGGCGCAACGATCTTCCTTTCCTCACACATTCTGTCGGAAATACAGAAAAACTGCAGCCGTGCGGCGATAATCAAGGAAGGCAGGATAATTGCCCTTGACAGCGTTGAAAAGCTCTCGAAAACAAAGGCGAAACGGGTAACGCTCCACGGCGTAAATACCGTTCCCGAGCAGCTTGAAGCAAGGTCTGCGGAAGCCTCGGCGGATTCCGTAAGCTTCCTTTACAGCGGCGATATAAAAGTGCTTCTGAACGCAGTAAGCGAACTTCCCGTTTACGATATGACCATAACGGAGCCTGACCTTGAAGAAATATTTATGCACTACTATGAGAAAGGCGGCGAAAACAAATGACAGTTTACATAAACGAGCTTAAACGCTCTGCAAAGGCATGGTGCATCTGGACCTGCTCCATTGCCTTTATGATAGTCATATGCATTATGATGTTCCCCGAAATGAAAAGTGAAATGGACAGCGTTACCGACGTTTTCGCAAATATGGGAGGCTTCACCGCCGCATTCGGAATGGACAGACTCAGCTTTGGCGAGCTTATGGGCTTTTACGGCATAGAGTGCGGCAACATTCTGGGTCTTGGAGGCGGCTTTTTTGCGGCGCTGACGGGTGCTGCCGTTCTTGCCAAGGAGGAAAAGGAGCATACTGCGGAATTTCTGCTTACCCACCCCGTAAGCCGTTTTTCCGTGTTGTCGCAGAAGCTGCTTTCCGTTGTTACGCAGATAGTTGTTATGAATATTTTTGTGGCTGCGGCAAGCGTTGTGTCTGCCGCTGCAATTGGCGAGGAGCTGCAGATGCGTGAGTTTGTCCTGCTTCACACCGCATATCTGATAATGCAGCTTGAAATAGCCTGCATATGCTTCGGCATCTCGGCGTTCCTGCGGAGAAGCGGTATCGGAATAGGGCTGGGACTTGCCCTTGCGCTGTATTTTATGAATATTATCTGCAACATAAGCGAAAAGGCGGAGTTTCTGAAATACATCACGCCCTACGCCTATTCCGAGGCAAGCAACATCATTTCCGATTCAAAGCTGGAAACGGGACTTGTGCTGACAGGAGCGGTTATTGCCTTGGCAGGAGTGATGACCGGCTGTATTAAATATATGAAGAAGGATATTGCTTCATAATATTATATAAAGCTCCCCCGAACGGTGAAGGTCGGGGGAGTTTTTGTTGATATGCTGCCCCTGCATAAACTTGACAACGGTGGGGGATGTGATATAATAGGAGTAGAAAGTGAGAATGTGGCTCTTGAATACCAGCGTTATGGTCGTAACAAAGATACTCTTGTAAATAAAACGTATATTGATGGCGGTGAATATCGCAGAAAGTATGATAACCTTACAGATAATCCTACCGTTAATAAAGCAATTTATGACAAAGCTAAAGAAGGTCTTAAGCATAGAAGTGGTACTGAGTTTGAAGATATGTACTGGTTTGATAGCAATACCGGTGAAATAATTGCTCAAGAAATCAATTCTACCGATAAAAGGGCTATCGTTTATTCCGATAAAACCAGATCTGCGGTAGAAAAATGTTCAAATTTGATTGCACTTCACACACATCCGAGCAGTATGCCACCAAGTGTAGCAGATTTTAATTCTTGCTTTAGGAATAAATATAAAATCGGATATGTTGCTTGTCATAACGGCAAGATTTTTGCATACACTTCAAATCAGGAGATAAGCGAAAGCCTTTTTGAGTTGTACATATTGGAATATTCTTCAGAAGGATTATCAGAATATGATGCTCAACTTAAGGCTTTAAACAAAATCAAAGAAAACCATGCTATTGACTTTTGGGAGGTGCTTTAAATGGAGATGGAGCGAGTTCTTAATGACAACATTGTAATTTCTGACAAAGTGAAAAAGATGTCGCACGAAGAAAGACTTGCAGAAATAGCACGTCTTGAAAAAATTGCAAAAGCCGAAAAAGAAAAAATACTTAAACAAAAATAATTTTTTTACTTTTCCGCTTTGAGAGATCAAGGCGGTTTTTCTATGCCAGAATGAAAGGCAAAATTTATTTTCAGCAATTCTCTTGTAATTTCATAGAATATATTGTATAATTACAGTATTATGTTAGCACGATAAAAACAATGAGGTGAAATAATTGACTTGGGAAGATATTTTACAGTGTACGGGGGTCATCGCAAAATACCTTATTCCTACCCTTAAAGTATTCGGCTTTACCCTGCTGTTTTCCATTCCGCTGGGAATGATAGTGGCGCTTATAAAAAAGTGTCCCTTCAAGCCTGTTTCATGGCTTATAAATCTGTACATACTGGTAATGCGCGGAACGCCGCTCATGCTTCAGATAATCATCGTTTACTACGCTATCCCCATGTTACAGAAAACAGGAAAGTTCACAAGCGTGGATATAAGAAGCGACGGCTACCAGTTTACTGCGCTTATCGTTGCATTTGCTCTTAACTACGCCGCATACTTTGCCGAGATATTCAGAGGCGGCATCGAATCCATACCAAAGGGACAGTACGAAGCCTCCGCCGCCTTGGGAATGACTAAAAGCCAGACCTTTTTCAGAGTTATTCTTCCGCAGGTAGTGAAGCGTATCGTTCCTGCCAGTGCAAACGAGGTCATTACCCTTGTAAAAGACACCTCCCTTGCTTCCACCATTGCCTATATCGAAATTTACCGCAAATCCAAGGAGCTTATGGTAACCTACAGCAACCTTATACCGCTTTTTATTGCAGGCGTGTTCTATTTTGTGATGAACGCCGTGCTGACGGTGCTTTTCTCGGCTGTGGAAAAGAAGCTTGACTACTACAAATAATAACGGAGGGCGTTATGGCTATACTTGAAGTAAAAAACCTTTCCAAAAACTTCGGCGAGCTGACCGTTTTAAAGGATATTTCCTTTAACGTTGAAAAGGGCGAGGTCGTAGCGATAATCGGACCGTCGGGAAGCGGAAAATCCACCCTTCTGCGCTGCATAAACCAGCTTGAAAAAATGAGCGGCGGCAGCGTTAAGGTCTGCGGAATGGACCTTGTAACGGGATATAAAAACGGCAAGCCTGTGTATGCGCCTGCTTCCGTGCTTCGTGAAATAAGGCTGAAAATAGGTCTTGTGTTCCAGAATTTTAATCTTTTTCCGCATATGAACGTTCTCCGCAACGTTACGGAAGCGCCTGTGTGCGTGCTGAAAAAGAGCAAGGAGGAAGCCGAAAAGACCGCAAGGCAGCTTCTTGCCAAAATGGGACTTGAAGCAAAGGCGGAGGCTTACCCCTGTGAGCTTTCCGGCGGTCAGCAGCAGCGTGTTTCCATTGCAAGAGCCCTTGCGCTCAACCCCGAGGTGCTTTTCTTTGACGAGCCTACCTCCGCTCTTGACCCGGAGCTTACGGGAGAGATACTTAAAGTCATCAAGGAGCTTGCAAAGGAAAAAATGACTATGGTGATAGTCACCCACGAAATGGCGTTTGCAAGGGACGTTGCCGACCACGTTATCTTTATGGACGGCGGTGTTATCATTGAAGAAGGCTCCCCCGAACAGGTATTCGGAAACACTCAGAACGAGCGCACCAAGCAATTCCTGCGCCGCTACAACAATGATTTTGATGAAGAATAACTGCGCTTCGTATGCGCTTCGCTAAATGAATAATGAATAGTGAATAATTAAGGTGTTCGCTGCGCTCACATATTTAAATTTAACACAGAAAAAAGGCGTAAATCACATTGTCCGATCTTACAATGTGACTTACGCCTTTTTACATATATCGCAGCACTAATAATTCCGAATTACGCATTCCGAATTCCGAATTTTAAAAAGTATTAATTGCCAAGAAGCATTCTGTCATTGTCCAAAGCGCCGCCGCTTACCTCTTCAAATTTCTTCAAGAGGTCTTCAACGGTGAGTTTTTTCTTTTCCTCGCCCTTTACATCGTAGATTATCTTTCCGTCGTTCATCATAATAAGACGGTTGCCGTGAATGATAGCGTCGTGCATATTATGAGTAACCATCATTGCTGTAAGGTGGTTCTCTGCGATTATCTTGTCGGACAGTTCAAGCACCTTTGCCGCAGTTTTCGGGTCAAGTGCGGCAGTATGCTCGTCAAGAAGCAGCAGCTCGGGCTTTTTCAGCGTTGCCATAAGCAGGGTGAGCGCCTGTCTCTGACCGCCGGAAAGCAAGCCTACCTTCGAGGTCATTCTGTCTTCAAGTCCAAGGTCAAGGGTCTTCAGCAGTTCGTGATATTCTTCACGTTCCTTGCGAGTAATGCCCCATCTGAGACCTCTGCTCTGCCCTCTTCTTGCGGCAAGAGCAAGGTTTTCCTGAATTTCCATTGTAGCGGCCGTTCCCGTCATAGGGTCCTGGAAAACACGTCCGAGGAACTTTGCCCTCTGATGTTCGGAAAGGCCCGTAACGTTCTGTCCGTTGATGATTATTGAACCGGAATCCACCGGCCACACACCTGCAATGGCGTTAAGGGTGGTGGATTTTCCTGCGCCGTTTCCGCCGATTATTGTAACGAAATCGCCGTCTTCAAGGGTTATGGTAACGCCGTTAAGAGCCTTTTTCTCGTTGATAGTACCGGGGTTAAAGGTCTTTTTGATGTCGATAAGCTCAAGCATCCTTCACAACCCCCTTCTTTGCAGCGCTTTTAAAGGAATTCTTTGCGTTCCTGCGGAGATAAGGAACTGCAAGGAACACAGCAACCACTATTGCCGAGAACAGCTTTGTGTTCTGAGTGGAAAGACCCAGCCAAAGCACTATCTGAATTACGATATAGTAAATAATTGCGCCCACAGCGGTGAAAGCAAGCCTGCCCACGAAATTCAGGTGCTTGCCAAGGATAACTTCGCCAAGAACTTCGCCGATGATAACTGCGGCAAGACCGATAACGATAGCGCCTCTGCCCATATTTACGTCGGAGTTGCCCTGATACTGTGCAAGAAGTCCGCCTGCAAGCCCAACAAGTCCGTTGGAAATGATAAGGGCGATAACTGTGGATTTTTTCGTATTGATGCCCTGCGCTCTTGCCATATTGGAGTTACAGCCCGTAGCTCTTATGGTGAAGCCGTATTCCGTGCCGAAGAACCAGTAAAGTATTGCAATGATAGCAGCAATGAAAAGCACGCCCTTTGCAATGGTCTCGGGTATGAATCTGAGGGAAACAATAAGAGGATATTTATCAACATTAATGGCAGTATTCGCCTGCCCCATTATGTCCAAGTTTATAGAGTAAAGCGCAAGCTGAGTAAGGATACCGGCAAGGATAGCAGGTATTCCCAGAGCGGTATTGAGCATTCCCGTAACAAGTCCTGCGACACAGCCTGCAAGAAATGCGCATACAAGCGCAAGAGGAACGGGACAGCCGTTGATTATGAGAACAACTGCAACTGCTCCGCCGGTGCCGAGAGTACCGTCAACGGTAAGATCCGCAAAATCCAGTATTTTGTATGTAATGTAAACTCCGATGGCAAGTATGCCCCATATAAGACCCTGGGCCACAGAGCCGGGAAGCGCCATAAAGAGAGCCGAAATTGGTTTCATAGCCGTACACTCCGTTCACAGATTTCGATTATTTAATAATAGTGCGGAAGCGGAGCGCTTTGCCGTACTCCGCCGCCGCAGATCTTAAAGTTAAAACGCCTTAGGTAAGTAATTATTCTCCGATAGCAACGTAGCCTTCGGGAGGTGTGATGCCGAGAGTTTCGCAGATCTCCTTGTTGTATTCCTTAACAACGTTGGGAGCGAATTCGATGTCCATATCGCCTGCGTTCTTGCCGTTTACGAGAATATCGTAAGCCATTTCGCCAGCCTTGTAGCCGATGTCGTAGTAGCTGATAGAAAGTGTTGCAACGCCGCAGCCGGAGCAGATGCCTTCTTCGCCTGCAATAACGGGGATGCCTGCAGGAACTGCAATGTTCTTGACAATTTCAGCGTTGGAAGCCATTGTGTTGTCGGTAGGGATATAAAGAACGTCACATTCAGCAACAGCTGTGGTAGTGATGGACTGTATCTCGTTTGAATCGGCAGCGGAATATTCCTTGTAAGCGATGCCGTCAGCTGCAAGAGCTTCTTCAAACTTTGTAGCCTGGTACTTGGAGTTTGCTTCGGAAGAGCAGTAGAGGATACCTACCTGCTTAACATCGGGGAAAAGCTCAAGGAGCATATCTTCCTGCTGGTCGATAGGAGCAAGGTCGGAAGTACCTGTAACGTTTATGCCTGTCTTGCCTGTCCACTCGTCAATAGCAAGAGCGGTAGCGTAGTCTGTGATAGATGTTCCGATGATAGGAGTGGAGTTTGTAGCGGCAGCAGCAGCCTGGAGAGCAGGAGTTGCGTTTGCAAGGATAAGGTCGCAGTTGTTTGCAACAAAGCCGGAGCAGATAGTAGCGCAGTTTGTGCTTTCGCCCTGAGCGTTCTGCTCGTCAAACTTAACGTTTTCGCCAAGCTTTTCGGTAAGAGCGTCCTTAAAGCCGAGAGTTGCAGCGTCGAGAGCGGCGTGTTCAACAAGCTGGCAGATGCCTACGTTGTAAACCTTGCCTGCACCTGCGTCGGAAGAGCCACTGTCGGATGTTGTGTTTTCGGTTGTTCCGCAGCCTGAAAGCATAGCGCCTGCCATAAGACAGGACAGCGCAGCGGCTGCAATTTTCTTCATGGATTTCATAAAACATTCCCCTTTAAATTATTAAAGTCTTGCTTATGCGTCTATATTGGCACATAACCTTTATAATTATATCATATAATATTTGTGTTGTCAAGAAATCGTAAACTAAAAGAAAATTCTCTTCGTATAGCTCTTCGTATAGCAAAAGAAATGGCATTTCAATGAGTAAATATATACTGAATATTCTGTCAAAATACATTTATAATTACCGTATTTTACCGTAGGGGACGGGTTTCCCGTCCCGATTTGACCGAAATTTGTGCAAACGGGACGGGAAACCCGTCCCCTACAATAAATAATCCATAAATATTTAATAAAAGCACTCGTTAAAATACCGTGTAGCAAAAGAAAATCCTTTTTGACAATATATCCAAATTCTTAATATTTTTGCGCAAATCAAATAATGCATAGTAGCAGCAAAAAATCCCCGGGCAAAAGCGCCCGAGGACATTTTCTGGCGGAGAGGAGGGGATTCGAACCCCTGTGCGATTGCTCGCAAACTGATTTCGAGTCAGCCCCGTTATGACCACTTCGATACCTCTCCATTTCTGCCTTAACATTCAGCAGTTTTTATATTATAACACGTTCCTGCCAAAAAATCAAGGGGTAATTTTCGATTATATGTGAAAATGTCAAAATTTTTTCCGTCCACGGGGAAATCTGTTGACTTTTAATACTATACGCTGTATAATAATAAGGCTGAAGGCTGTATGTTTTTGTAAAAAGCTGCACCTTTTGCACGGGACGTCGGACCGGGGCGCCCGAATGACCGCCTTGCGCCGCAAAATGCACAGGGCGAAGGACGAATTACAAAACATTGACGACAGACGACAAAGAGGTTTTATTTTATGAGCGAATTGCCATTTTTTCAATACAGCCTATACCAGATGTTTATTATGTTCTGTATCTGGTCTTTCATAGGCTGGTGTATAGAAGTATGTTATATGACACTTGAAACGGGCGAATACCAGAACAGAGGTTTCCTCAATATGCCAATATGCCCCATTTACGGCTTCGGCGTGCTTATGGTAGTCACCTTTTTCCGACCGCTGAACCACACCATTTTCCCCCTGTTCTTAGCAACGGGTCTGCTCTGCACCACATTTGAACTGCTTGTGGGAATGGGCATGGAAAAGCTGTTCCACACAAGATGGTGGGATTACTCACACGAAAAATTCAACTTCAAGGGCTACATATGCCTGAAGGTCTCGCTTTTGTGGGGCTTCGGCTGTGTACTTGTTGTAAGGGTCGCACATCCCCTTGTGGAAAAGCTGGTGGATCTGATACCCGTAAAGGCAGGACTTGTTTTTATAATAATAATGTCGGTGCTTATTGCCATAGACGTTATCTCCTCCTTCTGCGCAGTTGACAGCCTTAACAACAGACTTAAGCAGATAGATGAAATATCAAAGGTAATGCTTAAAAGCTCGGTAAAGATCGGCGAAAAGCTGGCGAACGAGACCAATGAGATAAAGGAAAAGTACGACAAACTAATGGACTCCAAGGAGATCGCCGAAATAAGGGAAAAGTACGAAAAGCTCATCAGCCTTAAGGACGCACAGGTGGAGCGTTTTCTCAAAGCCTACCCGAATATCCGTTCAATTTCCTATTCGGAATCAATGGAAAAGCTGAAAGAGAAGTATTATTCCTCACGTTTCAGTACAAAGATAAGCAAGGGCAGGAAAAAGAAAGCCGCATTGCCGGATAAAAACGTACATACCGTTCCCGAATTGCCGATAACGGAAGAACCGGCGGAAGAACGTGAGCCGGAAACAGTAGGCGCAGCGAAATAAGCGCAGCAAACAGAGCGCTTCGCTAAATGAATAGTGAATAATGAATAATGAAAAATGAATAATTAATACTAATAACCAATTAAAAACTGTACAAAAAATCGAGCATAATCTTGCATATATGGATTATGCGAAGATTTTTTGTCTACAGTTTTATTGGTTATTTGTATAAGGTATCGCCTGCGGCGATGATATTTCTATGTAGGGGGCTGTTGCACGTTAATAAAATTATAACAAAAACGGGCGGCTGATAGCCGCCC
>JBJEQN010000116.1:0-32870 GCA_051881775.1 Oscillospiraceae bacterium
GGTGTCAAATGCCAAAAAAATATCTTCTTCGGGAGATTTCAAGGCACTTTCAAAAACTGAGGACGAAACTCTCATATTCGGCGAATGTATGGGAAGCGGAAAAAATCCCTATCATACCTCTGCGGATTTTTCGGGAGATTCACCTGTTTTCCGCTGTTCCTGTCCCAGCAGGCAGTTTCCCTGCAAGCACAGCCTTGCGTTAATGTACGAATGGCTGGCAAAAAAGCCTTTTACAGTTTCGGCGAT
The DNA here is from genome assembly GCA_051881775.1 of Oscillospiraceae bacterium. Lineage (GTDB taxonomy): Bacteria > Bacillota > Clostridia > Oscillospirales > Ruminococcaceae > UMGS363. The sequence goes on from JBJEQN010000116.1 coordinate 247, forward strand.
ACCGGAGGACATTGCACAAAAGCGTGAAAAAGCCGCAAAGCGTGCAGAAAAAGCGGCTATGCCTGCCGAAGAGAAAAAAACTCCCAAGCAGAACAAGGCTGCCGCCGAGAAAAAGCTTAAAAAACAGGCAGAGGGTCTTGAGCTTGCTGAGCAGTTCGTGACCGATATGTTCACTAAGGGAATTTCCTCGGTGAGCAGAGCATCTGCGGCGCAGTACAAGATCCTTGCAAAGCAGCTTGGCGACTATTATCTTCCCGAGCCTCAGGCAATAATGAACGAGATAGTTTCTGCTGCAGAAAGACTTTCATCAGCTCCCGATGACGCAGAAACTGACAGACTTACGGCTCTTTGCGTAAAGCTGTCATCAACTGTAAAAAAGAGTAAAGCATACATAGCTTCAAAGCTTGAGAGCGGCGATGTTCTTCCCGAGGACAGCATACTTTATGAGGCAATGGGAAATGTATGGAGGCTTTCTCAACTTAAAGAGATAGGACTTTATAAGGAAAATGCAGCAATAATTCAGCTTTCTTTTACTGTGCTTCACAATGATATGCACAAGTCGGATATTGATACGGCATACTGGGTGGATATTGAAACCGGCGAGATATCAAAGACTGAAAATATCCGTCCGCTGAAAGCACAGAAATACATCAAAGCCGAGGACAGCGTTTTCGGTGTTCATTTTATCAAGGAGCTTTACCGCTACCCCGGCGGAATGAACAGACGAATAAGATGGGAAACCGCCGAGATAACCGACGCTGCTCCCGAAACTTATCCTCTGCTGATAACCAAAGCCGAGGACAGCATTTCCGAAGCTGTGAAGAGGGCGAAAAATGAGCTTAAAAACACTCTTTCCGACAGCAATGTTGCTATGCTTATCCGGTTTGACAGCATTGAATTTGCTGTATCGGACAATCATCCCGTAATGAAGCGTGGCGGAGAGACCATTGCTCTCAAAGCAAATGAAAATTATCCCGACACCTGCGATGTGCTTAAAGTTATTAGCAAGGAATATCTTGAAAATGGCGCTTTGCTTGGCGAGTTTTTCTACATTCCGGAAGAAAAAAGAATATATATGTGTCCCGTTTCAATCGCAAATGAAAAGGGCGTTATGAGGCTTTGTTGACTATGGATATTACGAGATTTTATGAACTTAGAAAAAGACTCTATGCCTCTGCGGCATCGGGCTGCGGTGCAGTAAATGAGGATTTCAGATTAAAGCGTGCCATAGAGGCCTTTGAGCCGCTTGCACAGGCAAACAAGGCTTTTTTGAAGCTGTATTCGGACTGCGGAAAGCTTTTCACGTCGGATGATCCTGCTGACGTGCTTTCCGACTGCATTGCCCTTGCGGACGCTCTGGCTGTTACCCAGGGCAGCTTTTCGGACTCTTCCGAAACAAAGCCTTCAGAAATAAATGCGGAAATGAAAATACTTCCCGTAACCTATTCCGCTATTTCCGAGCTTTGCGAGAAGATAGAAAAATGCAGTCCCAAACTGTCCGAACTTTCCGCTGAGGAAACAACGCTTATTTCCGACGGAAGAGTGCTTTCGGCTTTTGTAAAAGCGGCGGATAAGGGAAATGTCTATCTCAATGACTTTGTCGAAAATGTTATCAGCTTATGGGGCGAAACTGTGGTGCAAATGCTCAAAAACGCAGTCGATCTTACAGATGAAAAGGCATCGGGAACAAGGATAGATTACATATTCATGGCAGCGGGAGCCAAGGAAAATGATTATTACATTTCCCTTGCCAAAGATCCCGAAGCTCCGCAGAACATAAGAATTTCCGCAATAAAAGCAATGTCCCACGACCCTGAAAATTCCGATATCATTCTTGAGCTTTATAACACCGAAAAGGGGAAGGTGAAAAATGCGGCACTTATGGCTGTGCTGGAGCTTGACCCACCCGAGGCTGAGGAAATACTCTCAAAGCTCATTGAAAAGGCAAATGGGAATTATGATAAGTATGCGGATTATGTGCGCATATCGCCCTCTCGGACTGCCGAAGATATCGTAAGAGCGCAGATGAATGAAACGGCACAGGTCCCTTGCGAAAAGGATATTTTATTGTCGGCATTGTCCATAGAAAAAACTGTTTCGCTTTTCAAAAACAAAAGCGGCATTGCCGACTGCTATCTTGAAGTGGTGAATGTCATTGAAAAGTGGGGCACAGGAGCGCAGCTCACTGAAGATTATTATGCTGCTCTTAATGATACTCTGATAAAAAATCTGCAAAATAAGGACAGTGAAAAATTCCGCTGTCTGATATCTGAGCTTTATAAGAAATGCCCCAATGAATTTGTTCCTGCATATTTCTTTATGAAGCTTATTGATGCCCCCGATGATGCTGCGTCCGTTCTTTCGGGCAGCCTTGAAAAGCTGCATTTTACCGTAACACGTTTTCTTGCCGACATCAGATATTCATCTGCTCATAAAGCATATTTTACGGAGTATCGTTACAATTCTGCCGCAAACGGCAGCGAGCCTGTGGGCAAGGCTTTTCTGTTTGAAAGCTTTCCCGACAGCCTGCTTGGAGTTATGTGCAGTCTGTCCGATATAAATGAAGATTTATATGGACATATCTGTCACTCGCTGCAGGGATTTATCGAGGGCTGTGCGCCTTATGACAGGGAACGCATTGTTTCCGCTGTACTTGACGCTGCTTTTGATATGGCAAATAAATGCCCCTCTTATTACTGTGTTGATCTTATTGCAAAGTACTGCCCCGAAAGTATGGCTGACAGGTGCAGAGGTATTGCTTCGGATTACATTTACCATATCCTGCTCACAAAGCGAGCTTCCACCTCTTGTTCAATAATAAATCGGCTGCCTCTGTCCCGTTCCGACAAAATTGACGAGCTTACAGGGCTTTTAAACCGTGTTGCGGCGGCAAAGGGTGATTTTAATAAAAACACTCATAACGATCTTATGAAAGGGATCAAAAGCCAGATAGATTTTCTTATGAAAGGATAAAACGCTATGTCAGATATTTTAAGACTTCCTGCAGAGGAACTTTACAAGACAGAGCTTGATGCACTTATTGCAAATGAGAAAAATCCCGTTCCCGCAGGTTGGAGAATGTCACCGAAATCGGTGCTTACATATATTATGGGCGGCAAGTCGGGAGATACAGTTATCACACCAAAATATATGGGTGACAGGCGCATTGCCGAGATATGCATCGCCACCCTTGTAACAGACCGTGCGCTCCTTCTCATAGGCGAGCCGGGAACCGCAAAATCCTGGCTTTCCGAGCATCTTACTGCTGCAATAAACGGCAATTCATCTAGAGTTATTCAGGGAACAGCAGGAACTACCGAGGAGCAGATACGATATTCATGGAACTATGCAATGCTCCTTGCAAAGGGTCCCTCACACGAGTCACTTGTAAAAAGTCCCGTATATAACGCAATGGAAACGGGTACCATTGCCCGTATCGAGGAGATTTCCCGATGTGCCTCCGAGGTGCAGGACGCACTTATTTCCATACTTTCCGAAAAGCGCATTTCTGTTCCCGAGCTTAACGAAGAGGTGGCTGCAAAGAAGGGATTTTCTGTAATCGCAACTGCGAACACAAGGGACAAGGGCGTAAATGAAATGTCCTCGGCGCTGAAAAGACGTTTCAATATTGTTGTGCTTCCTGCTCCGGCAAATATCGAAACGGAGATAGAGATAGTTTCCACAAGAGTTGCACAGCTTGCGGACAGCTTCGGACTGAATGCAAAGCTTCCCGACAGGACTGCCGTTGAAAGAGTTGTTACCATTTTCAGAGAGCTCAGAAGCGGTCAGACCCTTGATGGACAGGTAAAGCTCAAGACCACATCGGGAGTATTGTCCTCCGCAGAAGCAATTTCTCTGCTTATCAACAGCATGGCTCTTGCAGGCAGCTTCGGAAACGGCGTTATAACCGATTCCGACCTTGCAGGCGCATTACAGGGAGCAGTCGTAAAGGACGATAGCAAGGACAAGGCCGTATGGACAGAATATCTTGAAAACGTTATGCGCAAAAGGAGCGGCTGTTCAAAGCTTTATGCCGAATGTAAGGAGAGAAATTCATAATGGCAGCATATTTCGGCGTGCGTCATCTTTCGCCTGCCTGCGCTTATTATGTGAGGGAATTTCTTGACAGAAACGACCCCGAGATCGTTCTGATAGAAGGCCCCTCAGACTTGAGTTACCTTATCGAACCGCTTTGCAGCAATGATACCGTAATGCCTGCGGCTATCCTTGCATATACCGAAGAAGCGCCCGTTAAGACGGTGTTATTCCCTCTTGCAGAATTTTCACCCGAGTATCAGGCTATGAGATGGGCGATAAGAAATGGCAGACGGGTCATGTTCTGCGATCTGCCTTCAGACTGCTTGCTTGCACATCAGAATGAAGAGGAAGAAAAAAGGGACAAGGATATGCCCGAACGTGTTTCGGTTTATACCGAATTGGAAAGGGTTTCGGGAACGGATAATGATTCCTTCTGGGAATACACCTTCGAGCAGTGCGAAAGCTATGAGGATTTTATTGAAGCAGTTTCCGAATACGGAAAAAGCCTTCGTGAGTTTTCCGAGAATGACGAGCATAACAGACTTCGTGAAGCGTATATGCGAAAGGTCATATCCGAATGTGAAAATGAAGTCCCGTCAGAAAAAATATGCGTTATAACAGGCGCATTTCATACCGCAGGGATAAAGGATATACCATTTACCCATGAGGACAAGGAACTCACTGATACGCTTCCCTCCGTCAAGTCAAAGGCTACCCTGATGCCATATTCTTATTACAGATTATCATCACGTTCGGGCTACGGCGCAGGAAGCAAAGCACCTGCATATTTTGAACTTTTGTGGAAAAGCAGGATACAAGGCGTTATGGGAAGCAGTGCAAACAGATATCTTTCCATGATAGCAGCATATCAGCGAGAGAACGGCTATGCCGCATCTACTGCTGAGGTAATAGAAGCAAAGCGGCTTGCAGACACCCTTGCGGCTATGCGCGGCGGAAGATACCCGAGTATGACCGACCTCCGCGATGCCGCAGTTACCTGCATAGGTCACGGTTCATTCGGAGAAATATCCCTTGCCTGCGCCGATACGGAGATAGGCACAAAAATCGGTTCTCTTCCCGAAGGTACTGTCTGTACTTCGGTTCAGGAGGATTTTACAAGACAGCTCAAAGAATTAAAGCTTGAAAAATACAGAAAAGCTGCCGCAGAGGATATAGAGCTTGATCTGCGTGAAAATCTTCGGGTGAAAACGGAGAAGTCTGCATTTCTTGATCTGAACAGGTCATTCTTCCTGCACAGACTGCGTATTTTAGGCATTTGCTTTGCCGAAACTCAGCCCAGAAGTCAGGACAATGCAACATGGGCTGAGCGGTGGAGATTGCAGTGGACTCCCGAGGCGGAAATTGAAATAGTAGAAGCCTCTCTGAAAGGCGATACCGTAAAGCTTGCTGCGGAATATGAGCTGAATATGAAACTTTATGAAGCGGCTACCGTAAATGCTGCGGCAATGATCCTTTCCGATGCATTTGACGGCGGACTGACCGACTGCATTTCTGCGGCAATTTCCGCAATACAGAAGCAAACTGCTGACTGCTCTTCGGCAGAGGATACGGGAAAAACCATAGGAACACTTTCCACCATTGTCCGTTTCGGAAGTATCAGAAAAATAGATACCGAACCCATTTATCCCCTTATGGAAAAGCTGTATCTGAGATTTTGTCTGTGTATGCCTTCTGCGGTCGTGTGCGACAGAAATGCTGCGGAGCTGCTTATAACATCAATGGCGGCTGTGAACGATGCCTGCCTTGCCCATGATTTTCTTGATACCGACAGATTTATCACATTGCTTTCGGACATTGCAGACAATAACTTTGCAAATCCGCTTTTGTCGGGATATTCCACCGCACTTCTGACGGAACGGGGAAAAATATCTTCCGAAAAGCTGTCCGAACTGATAAACAGGCGGCTCTCTGCCGGCACACCTCCCGGGGAAGCTGCAATATGGTTTGAGGGACTTGCAAGGCGAAACAGACGCTCCCTTATCAGCAGGCTGTCCGTATGGGAAAAGCTATGTAATTTTGTATCGGGTCTTGATGATGAGGAATTCAAGCCTGTTCTTGTTGCACTCCGAAGGACATTTTCCGACTTTTCTCCTGCGGAAAGATCCGATATCGCAGAAAACATCGGCGAGGTGCTGGGAATATCAAAGGAAGCGGCGGCGGAGTTTGTGACAATGCAGCTGAGCTCCGATGAACAGCAGTCAATTGACGAGCTTGACGATTTTGATTTTGGTGATATATGATGGAAAATAAGGAAATATTGAAACGCTGGCGGCTCATTCTTGGAGCAGACAGCGAAAAGATGATGGAGCAGATGGGCGGCGCAGCAGCACTTTCTGCGGAGGAAATGCTGATGGACAGCGCTCTGTCGCAGATATACGGCAATGACGGAGCCGAACTGTTGGGCCGCACAGGCAGAGGGTCTTCCTCACCTAAGCTTACAAAATGGCTTGGCAATCTGCGAACACTTTTTTCTCCTATGGAAATAAAGGTGATACAGAATGACGCCATTGAAAGAAAAGGCTTGAAGCAGCTGCTTTTTGAGCCTGAAATGCTTGATTCCATCGAGCCTGATATAAACACAGCCTCACTTCTTCTTATGCTCAAGGATCAGATACCGCAGAAGTCAAAGGACAATGCAAGAGCATATATCGCAAGGATCGTGGAGGATATAAACCGCCGTCTTTCCGATGATATAAAGCGTTCTGTAACATCTGCTCTGAACAGGAAAAATCATTCCCCTATACCCTCGGCAGCGGCACTTGATTTCAAGCTTACCATAAGGCGCAATCTGAAAAATTTTGATACAAAGTCCAATACGCTTCTTCCTGAAAGATTTTATTTTTACGAGAAAGCTTCCCACTCTGCTTCAAGAACAGTTATAATTGATATTGACCAAAGCGGCTCAATGGGCGAATCTGCGATTTATTCCTCTGTGGTGGGGTGCATACTTGCAAGCATGAATTCTCTGAAAACTCACGTAGTTGCATTTGATACCAATGTAACCGACCTTACCGAGCATTGCTCCGACCCTGTGGAGCTTTTGTACGGAATACAGCTGGGCGGCGGTACGGACATTGAAAAATCCGTTGCATACTGCACCGAGCTTATCGAGGAGCCTGAAAAGACCACAATGTTTCTCGTTACCGACCTTTGTGAGGGCGGAAACAGAAACGGACTTATCCGCAGGCTGGAGGAATTAAAGGAATCGGGAGTTAATCTTGTGATACTGCTTGCCATATCCGACAGCGGAAAGCCTATTTATGATGCGGCTATGGCGGACAAGGCTGCTGCTCTTGATATTCCCTGCTTTGCCTGTCCGCCCGAAAGACTTCCGGAACTGCTTGAAGCTGCACTGAAAAAACATTCGCTCAAGTCTTTTGAACAGAAAAACTCCTAAAACAAATAACTGTCTGCATAAGAGTACAATTGAACGAATTCGTGATGAATATGAGAACTATGAACATAATATATAAACGTAAATTAATATTTGACATATTCGCATTTGAGGTATATAATGTAAGAAAAAGGGCTTTTTTGTCAGAATATATTGGAGGGTAAAATGACAGATTTTCAAATGCTACTTGCTAACGAGTTTAACATACCTATAAAAAATGAAAATCAGAAGATATGGATGTTACGTACAGAAAGCGGAAAGTTTTTTTGAGACTTTACAACAAACAATTACGTTGCTCTCGGTTGGGATAAGGTTCCATATTCTCTTGTCGCTGATAAGGATATTTCAAAAATTTCAAAGAAAGAACAAATACAATTATTATATCCCGATGAATCGAAACCAGGACTAAGGAAACGCTGAATAAATAGCCCTTAAAATGCGACAAACCCTGTCAGGCATTCAAATATTGACATTTTGCCCCAAAATCAAAAAAATCAGTGCAAATCCTATTGTTTTTTTACCCCCAAACAGGGCTTTTACCCTCAAAAGGGCAGACTTATCCCTTGACAGGTCGGACTCATACATTCTGACCGTCTGTATAGTATCCTTATCGGAAGAACGTATCTGCGTAATTTACGTAGCTTTCCCGACAGACATAAAACCCTTTATTGAAAAATAGTATAAAAATATCAAATCTACGTTTCACGCTATTAACAAATATCCAACAAAAAACAACTGCCTGTTACAACACACGCTGCAGCAGACAGTTGTTATTATGTAAAATGCTTTAACACGTTTACTCGTCAGACCGACTCAATGGAAGCGCTTCGGCTACTGCATCCATAGCTGCTGCCTGCGCTGACTGGAACGAATGAGCGTAAATCTGCAAAGTTGTCGTAGCTGTGCTGTGGCCTAAACAGCTCTGCACCGTCTTTACATCCACACCTGCATTGATAAGCAGACTGGCATTCAAGTGACGCATGGAGTGATTCGATACATAACGCATACCCGTTCTTTCGCAGAACCTCTTGAAGTAATATCCGGGAGCCGAGCGGTCGAGGGTCAAACCGTTCCACTTTGTAAATACGCGGTCAGTTTCGATCCACTTGCTGCCGACCTTCCTGCGCTGAATGTCCTGAAGCTCCTTCCACTTCAAAAGCATTTCCATGACCTCATCGGGCAGCTTCAAGGTTCGATAGCTCGTTTCGGTCTTCGGCGTTTCCGTGTAAGTTCCGCCGGCCTTTTTGGAATAAAGAGAAGTCCTATTATTATAATTTAAAATGAGGGCTATATGTTTTTTCCCCGATAAAACTGGGGCTTTACTATAAAATCAAAGCGTGACTGCTATGATCACAGTCACGCTTTGATTTTGTTCTGTTGTATGCTTTCGAGTTATGCTGATGTAAGATTGCAGTTTTTTATGCAACCGTTACTTTCACAGCGTTTGAAGCGCTGCCGTTTTTGTTTTTGCCGTTATACTTGGCAACGGGTACTACCTTGTACTTATGAGTACCGGGAGTCAGATTTCCGATAGTCTTTTTATTTCCGGAGATAAAGGCTATCTGCTCGTACTTGCCTGTCTTTGAGTTATACTCGTAAACACGGTAGCCATATGCGCCGGAAAGGTCGTTCCATGTGAGGGTAACGGAATTGCCCTTTTTGGTTCCGGTAAGCCTGGGCGCGGGGAGCTTGCCCTGATAGCTGTAAAGAATAAACGCGTCGGCGATTTCCGTCCAGCCGACCTTCCCTTCGCTTCGGTTAAAAATGCCGAAATCCTGAGCTTGGTATGTACTGCCGCTCCACCACCAGATATAAGTTCCGCCGTCTACTGTGTTTATCGGATCAAACAAAAAAGCAGCTATACCGTATTTATTGGCTTGGTTCAGATACGCTTCCAGGTATTCAACTATCTCATCGTCATTGTTCTTGTAAACAGCGCCGTGTTCGCCTATGATTATCGGCGCGCCGGTTCTTTCCTGAAGGGTATTCATATAGGCAAAATCCCTTTCGAGCCATTGTATGTCATATTCCGAACCCCATTCGGAAGTTGCATAACCAGGAACATCTTTATCGGGAAAAGTAAAGCCTATAGGGTCATTATAATGCAGGTCAATAAGCAGGTGGTCGTCGTACTTGTCGTCGGGAAGTCTGAAATCATTGAAAACTTCAGTTTTGCCATTCGGTCCTTCCGCTGCCATATTAGCGCTAAATGTAGTGAGAACCAGATTTCTCCACCTGTTGTTGCCGCCGGTAGCCCGTACCGTATCGACAAAAAGCTCGTTTATTTTGTTGTGCCATTCGATATAATCCGCACCCTCGGGCTGCCAGCTCCAATACTGTATATAATTGCCGTTTTCGTCAGTACCTTCCACATAGGTTTCGTTTGTTCCCTCGAAGAGCAGTTTTTCATCGTAATCCTTGAATCTTACGGCGATCTGTTTCCAGAGCTTCGCGTATTTCCCCGAATTCTCGGCAAAACTCTCCTTTTCGGGGTGCAGCCACACATCGCAGCCGGAATTTAAAATGCAGTACATATCCTGCTCCAGGATCATGTCCACAACTTCCTGTATACGGTCAAGCCACGGCTCGTAAATATTTGCGTCCTTGTCGGCGTGGTTTGCCATTTGGGTAGGGAGCCGTACCGAATCAAATCCGGCATTTTTGATAGCCGCTATGTATTCTTTCGTAACAGGCGGGTTGCCCCAAGCGGTTTCAAATACTTCCGGGTCGCGTCCCTGATGGTTTTCGTCCCAACCGGGGTTTACGCCGTCATCGTTAAACAACTCATCTTCAAAGTCAGTAGCTTCAAAGGTATTGCCGATGTTTACGCCCGCGTGCATATTCGCCGCCGCTTCGTGGGCGGTCTCTAACTCATTGGCCTTTGCCGCGAACGCTGTTGTAGACGTTGCCGACAGGCAGGTCGCCGCCGCCAGAAATGCCGCTAAAAATTTTTTCATTTTCATAGAACCCCCTCCTTTATTATTTTGCTGCGTCAACTATCGCCTTGGTAAGCTCCGGGAAGTACCATTCACAGGTAGTGCGGTCCATCAGACCCGTGTTGCAGACAACGTCCTCCACGGGAAGATCGCTTACGTGGTTATCCCACCAAAAGCAAGGTACTCCCAGCTTTTTCGCTTCGGATACATAGTATTTTGCGTGCTTGATCCTTTCGGATGTATTGTTCTTGTTGCCTGTCCCGAATTCGCCGATAATAACGGGAATGCCTTTCTTTACAAGAAATTCGTTGATCTCCCACATAGCGCCGTCAACTGCTTTCTGGGCGGCGGCATCAAATTTGGTTTCCTCATAATCCACAGCGAGAGAAAGTCCCCAAGGGGTATATGCGTGTACATCAACAATTATCTTATCATCGTTGTTGGGAATTTTAAGGTCTTTAAGAATATCCTCGTAGGTGAAGCCGCATGCGGAAGTGATCATAAGGCACCTGTTCTTATTGTTCCCGCCGGTCGCCCTGACCGTATCAACAAAGAGCTGATTATATTTATTTACATTCTCAATGTCCTTCGGAATAACATCCCATTCATGGTTCGTACCGATGGCCCGCGGTTCGTTCATGCCTTCTAAAATAAGGCGTTCGTCATAATTTTTGAAACGTTTTGCAATTTGTGTCCATACGTTTTTGAATTTCTTTGCGGTAGTATTGTCATACTTCTCCATAGAAAGCCAGCTGTCCTCGTGATGGGTATTGAGTATCACGTACATACCGTTGTCGTAGGCGTAGTCCACAACCTCCTGCACCCTGTCGAGCCATTGTTTGCTGATATTACCGTCCTCGTCCATATGGTCGCCCCAGCTGACGGGTATGCGCACCGCGTTAAATCCGGCTTTTTTGGCGGTCGTGAAATATTTCTCCGTAATCGGTTCATTGGTACACCATGCATTTTCATAATCCATTTCGTCGTCCAGCCAAAAGCAATTGTTTGGTTCAAGACAGCCGCCCGGATTTATTCCCACTTTTATCTTATCGACCAGAGCCTGTCCTGTCAATTCAGAAGAAATCTTTCCTCCTCGTACCACTTTGACAGTACATTCGGCTTTATAGCTTGTGTCTTTGACCTTGACGGTTATCTTCGCCGTACCGATACCCTTTGCCGTTACTTTGCCCTTGCTGACCGTAGCAACAGACTTGTCCGAGCTGCTCCACTGTACGGTAGCCTTGCTCATGCCGGACAGCGTTGGTTTGAGAGTGTAGCTCTTGCCAATGGCAATGGAAACGCTTGTCTTATTAAGTGATATGCCGTTCTTTGTTGCTGCAAAGGACGTCAGCGACATACACATAACGCACATCACCACCGCCAACATCAGGGACAGAATCTTTCTTAACCTCATAGAAAATCCTCCTTATGAATTATATTTCTATAATTATATCACATAAAAAACATTTTTGGTACGCAGCTTGCAGACTTCCGGTAAATTTATATATAAATCGACCTGAAATGCTTTTCAAGCAAAAATCCCGAGATCGTTTTTCAGATCCCGGGATAAAAAATTGAAAATATGTATTCTGCCTGTTTCAAGCGTCTGCATCGGACAATTTCGCCGATTTAACTATAAAATTGACTGTCTGAAAGCCTATTCCATACTTACCGAGCTTTTCAACGGCGTCGTGAGATAGTATCAATGTACATTCTGTCTGTCCTTTTTCCAGGTTGATAAAGCCGTCGCTGTTTCTATCGTTCTCGCAGTCTATTTCCCCGATAAGATCCATCCATTCCGCATCATCGCCGACTAATGCAATGGGAATAAAATTTGCATAGTTATACAGTCCGGCGATCTCTGTTTCAAGGGTGATCTTTATATCACCCTCATAGTTTTCCAGCACGCTTTTGGGAATAGTCTTGCTCAAAGCATAATCGCCTAAATACTCGCTGTCAAGCTCTATGAAATACGGGGTTTTGGTATCGGTTATTTCTTCATATTCTGTCGCTTCCTCAACAGCCTTTTCAACAGTCGCAGATTTTATGAGCAGGTTATAGATCTGAAAAGCAATCCCTCCATCTCCCAGAGTTTCAATGACCTCACGGGAAACAGTAAATTTGCAGGTTTTCTGATTCTTTCCCACAAGGATAGATCTTCCGTCATCGCCTGCCCGTTCAAATAGCGTTAAAACCTTCAGATTAGTCCACCTGTCATCGGAGCTGACGGGCTTAAGCGAATAATAATCGCCGTCCTTGCCCTCTGCTAAAGTTTCGATATCAAGTGTTATCTGTACATCTCCGTCAATGGAATCAAGAATGCTTTTAGGTATTTCCGCCCCGTAGTTCCAGTCGCCAACATAGCTGCTGTCAAGCTGTATGAAATTCTTTCCCTCGGAGTAGCTTTCAGACAAAGCGGATGTTGTAACCTCGCTCTCCGAAGATGTTGTATCTGAAGCAGCCGATGTATAGACTGCATCCTCAACATTATCGCTTCTCAAATTTGAAGCTAAAGCCAAAACAAGCACAAAGACAGCAATACCCGATACAGCAGCCAATACAGCCGCAGCCGGCGTTTTTTTATACATTTTCCGCAGAGCAGCTTCACATTCTGCCGCATTGCGATAGCGCTTCTCGGGAGCAAATTCGGTACAGCGCTTTATGACTGCGGAAAGTCTGCGCGGCATTCCCGAGGCTTCAAGCTTCGTTGAACCTGTTACAAGCTCGTTAAGAAGCACGCCTATGGAATAAACATCGGAACGCTCGTCTGTCTGACCGTAGCCGAACTGTTCGGGCGGAGCCGTGTCGGGAGTACCCAATACCTGAGTATCCCGTGATGCGTCGGGGTCATATTTGCGTGCCGTCCCGAAGTCGATAATATACACTTCTCCGTCGGGAGTGATGATGATATTGTCCGATTTTACATCACGGTGTATTATGGTCGGCTCTTTTTCGTGCAGTGCCGCAATTATCCTGCATACCGAAATGCCGATTTCGATCGCTTTTTCACAGGAAAAAGGACCGCTTTCCTTTATATGCTCATAAAGAGTTTTGCCGTTGATATATTGGCGGATAAGACAGGTCTTGCCGTCCATTTTAAAACAGCCGTAGACCTCGGGGATGCCCTTTTCATCAAGTTCAGCAAGTATTCTCGCCTCATTTTCGATGATCTCTGCTTTTCCTGCTTTAAGCAAAGCCTTTCGGCGGCATACTTTATCATACAGCACAAATACCGAGTCCGTTTTCCCCGATCTGATGCAGGATATTACTTCATATTCATCGGATAAGGTATCGGGAAGAATCAGTTCTTCCTTTAAAACATCATTCATATTACAAAATCGGCTCCTGTCCGTATTGTACAAGAAGTTCATCGGTCTTATACAGGTCATATTTGTTATAAAGCGCATAGAGAATCAGCGAATCACGCTTTATTTTCGGATAAAGAACACCACGGTTTGCAAGCTTTAAAAGACGCTGTGTTTCATCAACGGAAAGTCCCAGTACAATAGCAATTCTTATAATTATATCTCGGTTCGGAGTTCTGTCACCTGCACATATCTGATATGTGAATGAACGGCTGAGAAGTGCCATAACACCAAGCTTTGACGCATCGATCTCTCTTTCCGAAATAAGAGCCGAAAGATACTTATGAAACTCGGGCGCATTCATTTGCCCGGACAATTCGGTAAAGTCCTCGGACAAGTTTTTTGAGTTTTCGAGCATAAGAAAAAGCTCATCGGTCGAGATCTCTTTTTGTGCTTGCGTCATATCATCACCTCGTAATTATTCCTGCACCAAATGTGCACATAATTATAACATAAATACAATAAGCTGTCAACGCATGAAAAAACGCAGAAATAACTTTAATATTTAGAAAACGCAATGAAATGGTTATCCGATAAATATGAATAACGGCATTGATTACAGTAAACAGATGAATAGGTATTGGCGCAGAGCAAGAGCAAATCACAAGGTACAGATCATTCGTATAATTCAATCTTTCTCGAAGAAGGAATTTGACCCGAACAACCCTGCCGATATACTTAAAGCAAACGAGATCGGTCAGGCATTGGTTGAAGAACATTATCCCGGAAGGCAGGCATTGGTCTGTACACAGACAGACGGGAAAGGTGGATATGTTCACAATCATATTCTTGTAAATGATGTTTCGATAGTTGACGGAAAAGGCTGCAGCAAATATCAATATTATCAGCCTAACGTTATGCCTTGGACAGATGAGATCACTTCGAGATACACCATTCTGGACTATTGCGATGAGAACCGAGAAAAACTCACTCAGGCTGAACGTGCAAAGCGTGAGAAAGGTAAATATTGCTACATTGATGATATACGGAAACGGGTAGCTTCAGCAATGCAATTATCTGCATGCGAAGAAGACTTTTTTCAGAAACTGGCTGACGATGGATTAAGCGCAGTTAAGAAATACAGCAAAAAGAAAGGTGAGTATTATGTTTATGTGCTTGTTGACACTTCCAAGATCCCCAAGGAAGCGAAGCTGCCCAATCACAAGTTACACATAAGGTCGTACAACCTTGGAACGGCATACGGTCCGGAGGCTCTTCAGGAACACATTGCGTTTTACGAGCGTATTGCTATTCGTGGGGAGTTTACGGATATTGATGAGGAGTATATTCCGAAGGTTAGCATGAAACGCTCTGCACCCATTGAAGAAAAGAATGAGCAGGAAGTAACTGCTGTTGCAACGATTCCTGCTACTGTTGCTGATGAAAATGTAGCCTTGAACACGATTGAAGATATGCAGATGCTTGTTGAGGATGAGGAGGAGTTGGAGAAGGATGAGGTATTTGATGCGAAAAATCAGCCTTTGACAAGTCATAAGCCTGTTATGGAAAAGCCGATTTCAACATCCAATAGGAAGTCTGGGCGTTTACAGAAGAAGCAGCCCAAGATTGATAGCAGTCGCTTTGATCGGGGTATTCGGATGGGGGAGGGATTGGTTGAGGGTGAGTTGGAGGATGAGGTAGAGAAGGAGAAATAATCGTAAGAGGCAGAAATATATGAAAGTTTTTCATTAAATTTTGAGTAATAGACAATAACTGTCATTGGACTTGATGTATAATTATATCAACAGCAAAAATATGCACAAAAAAACTTATAAAATTTCTATTAACAGTAGAAATTTCTGAAAATATATACAATATAGTCAAAATGTATTGAAATATATGTGCTTTTGTTGTAAAATATGTAATGTAATGGTGATTTTATATGAAAGAAATAATGGAAAACGGATTTAAGTACAATAGAGTTTTATTGCTTTACACCAAGCTTATTGATGGTGAAATTATCAACAAGAAACATGAAGCAGAGTATTTTGGCGTCAATGAGCGAACTATACAGCGTGATATTGATGATCTGCGCATGTTCTTTGAGAATCGTGCGGTTGAAGGCGAGCAATATAAAGAGCTTGTTTATAGCCGTGAGCTTGGCGGATACATATTGACAAACAAAAATGCAGCTTCACTTTCAAATAGCGAGGTATTGGCGGTTTGCAAGATACTGCTTGAAAGCCGTGCGTTTACCAAGGATGAAATGACACCGATAATAAACAAACTGCTTGGTTGCTGTGTTCCGCCCAAAAATCAGCGCAAGGTCAGGGAGCTTATATCCAATGAGCTTTTTCACTATACAGAGCTTAGTCATCACAAGAATTTTGTTGATTCAATGTGGTCGATTGGCGAAGCAGTACAAAAGCATCTATGTATGAAAATAACCTATACCAAGCAGGACGGTACGGCGGTTGAGCGTATAATTGAGCCTGTTGGTATAATGTTCTCGGAGTTTTATTTTTACCTTACGGCGTTTATCGAGAATATTGACAAGGAAACGGAGTTCCGCAACAAGGACGATATTTTCCCGACCATATACAGAATTGACAGGATACAAAGCTTTGAGGTGCTGGACAGGCATTTTGACATACCGTACAAGGACAGGTTTGAGGAAGGCGAGTTCCGCAAGCGGATACAGTTTATGTATGGCGGAAAGCTGCGAAGGATAAAGTTTATTTACAAGGGTAAAAATGTTGAATCGGTTCTTGACAGACTGCCTACGGCGAAAATCTTGGAGAAAACTGACAGCGGATATGTTATTTCTGCGGAAGTTTTCGGGGATGGGGTTGATATGTGGGTTAGGAGTCAGGGGGATATGGTGGAGATAGTGAAATAGAATTAAGGAGGGATTTTTTATGCCGGTTGCACCAGTTTTTCAAAAAATCCATTGTCCCGTATGCGGAAATCAAATCACTATTCACGGTATGGTGGGAAATACGCCTTTGTTATTCAGAATAATCGGTATAAATGAAAACACTCATATCAAATGTGAAAAGTGCAATTCATTACTTATTTATAATCATAAGAAGGGTACTATAAAGTTTAAGAAATAAAGGTATTATGGTGTAAGGCTTCAGTAATGGAGTCGATATGTGGGGTAGAAGTCAGAGCGTACTAATTGAAATGTTATGATGTATTTGTAATTAAAGGATGTGTTTGTGTGGATTTTGTTTTTAAAAAGATGCAAACGGAATTAGGATCGTCACCAACAATATTAAACAAAAATAACATCGGACGAATCAAATCAGAGTTTCCAATACCAGTGGAACAAAAAATTATTTGGGCAAATGTTAGTTTTAAAGGTAGAATTTCAGGAATAGTCGTTACAAATAAGGGAGTTTTCATAAAAGCAGATAAGGAAACTATAAAGGAGTATAATTCAAAAGTTCAAAATAAAAAAGACAAAGTAAATGTGCTTTATCATTATATTAAGTGGGAGAATTTTGATATTAATGATTTTGAAGTAAAGTTCGCAACAGGCAATCCCGACACAACAAGAGGAGCTTACGGTAAAAGGGCGATTTTACGTTGTTTAAGCAGATGAGCATCACAGTTGAATGTGGTGCTCATCTGCATTTTTAGGATATGACCAAGGGTACCATTTCCTAGTAATCCGAACACATTTGTGAAGAAAGATGTGTTCGGATATAGTTATCCTCTTACGTTTTACTTTGAGGAGGCTTATGATGAAAAGTTAATTGCCCGTATAATGCGGATATTTGTTTTTATCCGCTTCGGTTATTTTTCTCAGTACACGGCAGGGAACTCCTGCAGCAATTACATTAGAGGGAATATCCTTTGTGACAACGCTTCCTGCGGCAATGACAGTATTATCACCGATAGTCACTCCGCCCAGAACAATTACGCCTGCACCGAACCATACACTGTTGCCGACAGTAATAGGTAAAGCCACTTCCAAGCCCTCGTTACGCTGTTCGGCATCAATTGCGTGTTCGGCGGTTGTGAAAAGACAATTCGGAGCAATAAAAATATTGTTGCCGAATGTCACCTTTCCGCCGTCAAGAATTTGGCAGTTATGATTTGCAAAGAAATAATCGCCTACCGTAGTGTTATATCCAAAATCACACCAAAATGGAGTGTTTACGACAACATTCTTACCCATTTTAAAGAATATCTGCTTTAAAATAGTACACTGTGCCTCACGGTCAGATGGCTTTATCTGATTGAATTCGTGACATAAGTCGTTGCACCTGTTTATTTCGTTCAGGATCTCCTCGTCATAGTTGGCGTTATACAGAAAGCCCCTATCACGCTTTTCTTTTTCGGTCATTTCAGCACCTCATTTTCACAAAATAAAAAATCCCATACATTTATTTAGCACAATATTCCGCACATCTGATAAGCAGCTTCAGATATTCAGGCTGACCGAGATTTTCGTAAGAGTGTCCCGGAGTTATGCCTACAACACGTCCTTTTCCATATTGATGCGTCCATAATGCCGGCTGTCTGCCGTGCTGCGAAACGGAATATCCAAGCACATTGGTATCTCCCACAATTTTTATCTGATAATGCTCGTCAACGTGAGAAAAAGTGAACGGTGGAATACCGTCGGTTAATTCACAGGGTACAGGCTCAAATGATACCGGACATTGCTCGGGGTGAGCTATGAAAAATGCACGCAGAATATTCTGTGTAATAAAATGATCTTCCGGAATATCTGCAATGCCACAGTGTACCGCCATAAAGCCCATACCTTGTTTTTTTATGCAGTCATCAAGTATGCTTGTCCATTCATCATCGCACCATAGTGGAGTGGGTATCTGGTCATTCTCAATAACATCTTTGAATGTCACAAATAAGTCAGGCATAATTTCAGAAGACAGCGCTTTCGGATTTTCCGTAAGGGTGACATCCCAATTTTCTCTGTCGAAAATATCATAAATTATTGGTGTTATTGAATTTGTTGGATGCCAATAATCTCCTGTCAGAACAAGTACCTTTTTCATATTATTTTTCTCCTTTTAAAAGTATTTCTCACAGTATTCAAGTGACCTATCCATAAACTCATGCAGCTTGTCAAGATCTGCATACATACCGTGATTTGAGTTTGGAAAATCAATATAATCGTATGTTATCCCTGATTTTTCAAGAGCATCTAAAAGCAGTACCCGAGAACTTGCAGGAACAGCGTGATCTTTCAGACCATATCCGACAAGAGTAGGCACAGATGCCGCATTAACAAGTCTTGCAGGAGATATTTCATCAACATAGCGCTCGTATTCTCCGCTTTCAATCATCTCATCGGTAATGTCCTTGCCCGTCATCCATTGCAGAAATTCAGTATCGGTTTTGATTTTGTTTACTTTTTTCAGCAGTGACCAATATGTTGGCTCAAAGTCCGACGGACCTGCAAGCTGAAAAACAAATTTTACGGGAATTGCCGAGCTTTCAGCGCATTTGTAAGCATAGTTCATCGCCAGCGTACCTCCTGCCGAAACTCCGCAGGTAGCCATTCCCGACACATTATATCCAAGCTCGGAGCATTTCTCATTGATTGCAGAAACGCAGCTTTTGATTTGCTCATTCATAAGATTGAGGTCGGCTTTTACGCCGCTATTTTGCAGGGTATAATCTACCGTGGCAGAGATATATCCTTTGGAAGCATAAAACCTGCACCAACTGTCGCCGTCCTCTTTTGCCCCGGAATTAAAGCTGCCACCGTGAATGTATAGTATAACATTTTGTGGCTGCTCTTTGTCCAACCCCGTGGGGATATACAGGTCAAATTTATGTCCACCTGTGTTTTCATATGTAATGTCCTTGTAAATCGTTCCAATATTTTCGTCCCAGTCAACAGCTATCAGTTTTTCGGGAGCACTTCCTAACAGCTGCATTCTGATAAGTGCGCTTGATAAAAATGAAATAACAAACGCAGTAACATATATAAATATTTTTGTGTTCTTTTTCATATTATATTATCCAGAAAAAGCTTGCCGAAAATAGCTCCCAATATTACGCCAAGCAATATTATAATGATAAGTGTGATAACTTCTTTTTTCTTCATTTCTTCTCCAATTACTTAATGATAAAGTCGATAAGCTGTTCAAAGCTGCCACGGGGATATACGGAAATATCCCTTCGCTCCTTGTTAATAAGGCAGTCAGTCAGCAGGAAAACGTTGAGTCCTGCCTTTTGAGCAGCTTCCATATCTTCCGTAACGTCATTGCCTACCATCAGGCATTGTTCCGCAGCGACATTGAGTCTTTTGGCAATTTCTTGGTAATAAGCGGGATTTGGCTTACAGTAGCCTATGTTTTCATAAGTTGTGTACAGTTCAAAATCTCCCGGTTCAAAGCCTGCCCAGCGGATACGGCTCTCTGTTGCAAATGACGGAAAAATCGGATTTGTTGCCAGAGCAATCTGATAACCCATTTCTTTTATAGTACGCACTGCTATTGCTGCTTGCGGATTGATTTTACACAGCTCTTTGGTCATCTGAAATTCTTTTGCGTAAAATTCATCAAACAGCGGTTTGTCGGCATAGACCTTTTCTCCGAATATTTCTGCGAATCTGTTCCAGAATGCCTGTTCGTTAGTCCTTGTGCCGTCATTCTTCACCATAGCGGCAGTTCCTGCCCATATACCGTCGATGAGATTTTGCGGTTCATAGCCGTGTGGTGCAAGCTTTTTTGCAAGCAGCTTAAAATACCCTTTTGTAAATTCGTCGTTGTCCATTGGGAGCAGGGTTCCGTCCAAATCGAATAATACAGTAGTTTTTTCCATTTTCAGCGTCCTTTCTTATGTTCGGTAAAGTATGCCTATCATATTCGACCCCGTATTTATTCCAATCACACATCCAACGTGATATTCTGCTATAGGCGGACAGTCGAGCGTTTTGGAACAGGCAGATTTCAGTTCATTAAATGTCTCGGTGTTATTACCGTACACAAGAGCATAATTTGTCCCGGGACGGCGTTCAGATAAACATCTGTCCAACAGCATTTTTATTGCGTTTTTCTCACCTCTTGCTTTTGATACTATCTTTGCATCGCCGTCCTCAAAAGTGATAAGGGGCTTTAGTCCCAGTGCATCGCCTACAAAAGCTGCCGCAGGTGAAATGCGTCCGGATTTTTTGACGAATCTAAGGACAAGCGGCACAAACATTGCTCTTGTGTGTTCCAGCCAGTCATTGATGTGAGCTATGATCTCCTCAACAGAAGCCCCGCTTTTTATCATTTGTGCTCCCTCAATAACAGGAATACCGTAAGCCATACTATACGTTTTTGAATCAATAATATGAATATTAAATTTGTCCTTTGCATCGGCATTTTCTTCAAAGAAAATATTTTTACTTAATACAGCTGCCTGATATGTTCCTGAGCCTTTGGAATTAAGTGTCACTTGTATCAGGTCTGTATAACCTTCTTTATATGTGTTTTCATATAATTCGGAGTATAGATTAACAGATACCTGCGAGGAAACGGGAAGAGTCTGTGATTCTTCAAGAATTTTGTAAAACTCATGAGTGGAAATATCAATTCCATCTCTGTAATCCTTATCGTTTGCCCTTATTGTTAATGGCAGAACAGAGATATTCAGTTTTTCACAAAAATTAACGGGAATATCCGCTGTGGAGTCTGTAGCTATTTTGATTTTTTGCATATTCAGTTCCTTTCATATTGACTTATTATCTAATAACTGATATACTTGAAACAGTATTCGTTTAATGCGACTTGTGTTGCATTAACGCTATTATAATATACTTTTTTGCTGAATTCAATATATGATGTCAGAATTGCGACTTTTTGGTGGAAAAGTCGCATTGTAGGAAGGAAATACAATGGGAAGCAATATAAAAACAGTGGGATTTTTAAAGGAATGTATGTCGGACGCACTTTTAAAGCTTATGAACGAGAAAAAGTTTTCACAGATAACTATCCATGAAATATCCGCAGAGGCAGGCGTGAACCGTTCTACTTGGTTTCGTAATTTTACTTCCAAGGAAGATGCAATTACGTATAAATATATTCGGTTATGGGAGCATTGGGCAGATGAACACAGTATATCGGAGCGAAACAATTTTACACTCGATAACGCACGTGATTTTTTTGAGTTCAACTATTCTATACGGCATATCCATCGAATAGTGTATTCGGCAGAGCTGCAATCGGCATTATTTGACGCATTTTACCGTGTAATGACACCTCAGTTCGGTGCAAATGCGGCGGAATGTTATCAAAGCAGATTTTATTCTTATGGTCTGTTCGGTTATCTTGATGAATGGATAAAACGGGGATTTTGTGAAACTCCCGAGGAAATGACAGCGCTTTTTCTGGATATGATCAAAAATGGATAATAAAAATGCAGGCTGAAAGGAATTCTTTTCAGCCTGTTGTGTTTTTACAATCATGTATTCAAATTCATTAAGATAAGACTATTCTTCCAGATAATCAATAGTAAGATTGTCAAATTCTGCTGTATTTCCACCCACGGCATACAGTCCGATGACAACACCCGTAAATCCACCCGAAACCTCGCTGGTGAGATATTTTGTCTGTCCGCAGCCAAGATGCGTATCTCCCACATAGAAGTTATAGAAAAGATTATCGGCAGTTATTCTCAGCTTTGCGCTGTCCGAAGCAATGGGAACGACAGTCTGAATATGCTTTATGCCGCCGATATTAAGCTTCAGCACAGCTTCAAAGCCGCTGTCCGTCTTACGCAGAGCAACTTCGTAATGCTCCGCTTCGCACATATAAACGGTAACTCCTGCTTCTCCGCAGTCAATGGAAAGGTCAACTGAAAGGTCAAATTTGAAATCTCTCTGACGCATGCCGATGAATGTGGGAGAGTCTGTATCATCAAGGGAAATATCAGTTCCGTGCAGGACTGCCTTGTTTGACGAAAGCTCATAATTTTCAAGTTTCGGGTGACGGAGATAGCACCATTCGATATTCCAATCGGTGTTTTCAAAGGTGTAATTCTTTTTGGGTGACTGTACAAAATCACCCTCAAGCTCATAGTTTTCATCACAAGTTCCGTCTTTGCCTGCGGTAAACCAGCCGTCCCCGTTAAACTGTACGGGAATAAGGAAAACTTCACGTCCGAGATTGTGATAGGGCATCCACATATGTATCTGACGGAAACCAAGGCAAGCAATGTGCCAATTTCCATTATAGTCCTCGACAAGGTCGCCGTGACCTATGCCCTGAATGATAAAGGGAGCTTTGTTGCGGTTTGTCAGCACAGGATTTTTCGGATAATTCTCAAAAGGCCCCCATACCGACTTTGAACGTGCGTAGGTTATCATGTGACCGTATTCCGTGCCGCCCTCGGCAGCCATAAGGTAGTAGTATTCGCCTATTTTATATAAATGTGGGCTTTCAAGGTAACGTCCGCCCGAGCCTTGCCATATACACTTGCTTGCGGAAAGCTTTTCTCCCGTTTCAATGTTTATCTCGCATTGTACAACTCCGCCAACACCGTTGTCATCGCTGCCGTTGCTCATAAAATAAGTCCTGCCGTCCTCGAAGTAAAGGGAAGGGTCAATTCCGCCCTGTTTTACTGTGATAGGCTCCGACCATTCGCCATAAATATCATCGGTGTAAACATAGAAATTTTCGTGTGTAGTGTCGTTGGTAGTTACCATGTAAAAGCGTCCGTTATTGTATCGAATAGTGGGTGCAAAAACACCGCCCGAGCTGTTTATCTTTTCAAGCATTACCTGACTTTTTCGTGTGAGAACGTGTCCTATCTGCTTCCAGTTCACAAGGTCCTCGCTCTCGAAAAGAGGTACGCCGGGGAAGTACTGGAAAGAACTGCAAACCATATAATACTTGCCATTTGCTCTGCATACGCTGGGGTCGGGATAAAAGCCTTTTAATACGGGGTTTGTGTAAATCATAGAAATTCTCCTGCCTTTTTTGTAATAATTGTTTGCGATGTGCTTGTACAGATGATGAATATATACAATACGCTCTGCCTGTCAATTGACCGCATATTATTCGTATTATATCACATACATTTATTTTTTTCAAGAAGAATTTTTTTGATTACAGAAATTTTCTTATCTCATTGACTGTCAGTATTTTGGCTCTTTCTGAATTGCAAAGGAGTGATACTGTACTGCTTTTTAAACACCCTGATAAAGTTTTCGCAGTTATTATATCCGCACATTTCGGCAATTTTGCTTAAATCAATATCGGTGCTTTTCAGAAGCTTTTTTGCATAGCTTAACCTGAAATTAAGCAGATCATCTCTCGGGGAAATACCAAATTGTTTGTGGTATAGCATACTGAAGTGACTTCTGGTAAGGTAAAAAGCCTTGGACATACGGTCTACCGTCCAGACAGCAGGATTATCTCTGATTTGGTTTCGCAGGTCAATAAGCCGTAATGACATAGCATTATCTCTGTGGCTTTTTGGAGTCGGATATATCCTGTTATGGTTCAGTTCATTAAGAATTTCGTCAAGAGCTTTTTCCATTTCCGCTTTATGGTCAACAAGAACATCTGTAAGCGCCCATGTAATAAATCCGATTTTTTCGCTGATTCCAAATGTATTGTTTATATAGAAAATCTCGTTCAGCGGCAGTTTTTTTTCTTTGATATAATTGTCATCCGAAACGATAAACTTTACGTAATCATTCACAAAGCCGCCTTTAAGCGAATAGTAGTCCTGAGGTGTGCCGGGGGTATAAATAATGCAAGCATCATTTTTGGTGACAACGGCTTCACCGTTCATGACAATAGTTACCGGGTTATAAAAATGAAGAAATAAATACAGAGGCTCACCGCAGGATAATTTCATATGAAAGCTTTCATGCTCGGCTCTGTTGCTGAAAGCTCCGCATATTTTTATATTCATTTTCGCCCACCTCCGCTTGGATAAAATAGTTATAATATAATAATAACATACAAAATGATAATTTTTAAGAATAAAATAGTAAAAAAGCTGTAAATCTTTTAACTCTTTTAGAATATTTGCAACAAAATGACAGCCTAAAAATACCTAATACCCTTCATATTTTGACTGATAAGCCGAAACGGGAACATTTACACAATTGCAACTTTAAGTATTTGTGTTATTATGTGTTTAGAAAAGTATCGTTACTAAGGAAACGCTGATTAATACGTTTCAGCCGTTTTTCAAAATGTACTCAAAGACGGAAACTCGTACATTTTTCAAAACGGCAAAACGAACGCTGCGCTTTAATCAGCTTTTTCCTAATATAAAGGGGGTAAAGTATGGTTATAAAAACTCCGCCTATGGGCTGGAACAGCTGGGACTGCTACGGAGCAGCCGTAAACGAGGAAATTGTCCGACAGAATGCAGAGTACATGGCAAAAAATTTGAAACAATACGGCTGGGAATACATAGTTGTTGATATACAATGGTATGAACCGAACGCCGTAACACATGAATATAATCCGTTTGCCGATTTGTGCATGGACGAGTATTCAAGGCTTATTCCGGCAGAAAACAGGTTTCCTTCATCGGCAGGCGGAAAAGGATTCGCTCCTCTCGCCGAATATGTTCATTCACTTGGACTGAAATTCGGAATACATATTATGAGAGGAATTCCACGTCATGCAGTTCATAGAAATACTCCCATAAAGGGAACGGATAAAACTGCACGTCAGATTGCCAAAACATCAAGTATTTGTTCGTGGAATACAGATATGTACGGCGTTGACCCGTCAAAAGAGGGCGCAAAGGAATACTATGACAGTATTTTTGAGCTGTACGCTTCATGGGGCGTAGATTTCATAAAGTGCGACGATATATGCAGAGAGCTTCCACACGAAGAATCGGAGCTTATCATGCTGAGCGAAGCGCTTCACAGCTGTGGAAGGGATATGATATTAAGCCTTTCGCCCGGACCTGCACAACTTGAAAAGGCTGAACTGTATAAGCAGATTTCAAATATGTGGCGTATTACCGATGATTTCTGGGACAAATGGGAGCTTCTTTACGCTATGTTTGAACGGGCTGAAAAATGGTGTACTCACACGGGAACAGGACATTGGCCCGATGCGGATATGCTGCCCATAGGACCTATCAAGCAGGACTGGAACAAATCAATCCGAACAGATTTTACGCATGATGAGCAGATCACAATGCTTACGCTATGGAGCATATTCCGTTCTCCTCTTATGATTGGCGGAGAAATGACAGGCTTTGACGATTTCACACTTGGTTTGGTCACTAACGAACGTATTATCGAAATGAATAAAAACGCACGGCATTCTCATCAGGTATGGCGGCGTAATATTGACGGAAATGAGTATATTCTCTGGACTGCGGTATGCTCCGAGGGAGGACAGTATGCAGCTGTTTTCAATACGGGCAGCAATGACGGTACTGTAAAAATAAAGCTTTCCGACATGGAGATATACAATGATGCATCGGCTATTGAACTCTGGTCGGGAGTACAACAGGATATACACGACGAATTTGAGGTCAAACTCAATTCTCACGGTGCTAAGGCATATAAAATTTATACAAAAGGAGAGTAAAATTATGGAGTATAAAAAAATTATTGCAGGAATAACGGCTGTTACACTTATTGTTTCTCTGACTGCCTGCGGTACTGAAACAGAGGAGTCTGTTTCCACTATTACGACAACAGAAGCTACGGTGTGGACAGGAGATAATATTGAGGTCGAGGCTTTGGAAGAATCATCGACAGTTGATGTTGACATTGAGGGCAAAACATTAAAGTGGCTCGGATTCTATGACCTTAATCCAACAAATGATTCTCCAGAAAGAAGTCCCGAGCTTGCATTGTTTGAAGATACATACGGAGCAAAGATCGAATATATTCCCACAACCTCCGACGCTGCTTATGACGAACTTGCAACGTCAATTCTGAGCGGTGATTCTCCCGATATTTTCGTGTATGCATGGAGAGTGTTCCCATGCGATATTGCAAAAGGACAATTTCAGCCTATTGACAGCCTTATTGACTGGACTGACCCTAAATGGGCTGATGTAAAGGATGTTGCCGACCAATTTATATACAAAGGAGAGCATTACATCGCCCCCTTAAGCTATTCGTTTAACGATACTCAGGTGCTTATGTACAATAAGACGACTATGGAAAACGAAGGCTTTGACGATCCCTATGAATTATATCTCAAGGGAGAATGGGATTGGGATAAATTCACAAGCATGATGAAAGAGTATGTGGAAAACGGAGAGAACCGTTATGGAATTGGCGGCTGGTGGGCAAATGCACTTGTTTTTACAAGCGGTGAAACTGTTGTAACATATGACGGAGAAAAATTTACAAATAACATCAATAGTGGAGCAATTGAGCGTGCTCAGTTTGTAATTGAAGACATTTGCAGAAATAATCTGGTAAAATTGGGCTGGATACCCGGAGAGGCTGCCTTCGTTGATGATGATTTGCTGTTTTATTCTATGGGAACATGGGCATATAATGCAGCTGCACTTTCCTGCCCCAATGATGTTATTCAGATAGTTCCGTTCCCCAAGGATCCTCAAAATGATAATTACTATGTTTCAAACAAGCTTAATGCATATATGTGGGTCAAAGGCTCGGAAAACGGCGACTGCGTAAAAGCATGGCTTGACTGCAACAGGATCGTAAACTATGAGGATAAATATAAGCAGGCAACTAAAGATAAATTCCTTGCAAACAATGCAGGCTGGACATCGGAAATGTATGATACTGCAATGAGCCTTCATGACAAAACAAAGTTTATTCAAGGCTACGATTACGGTTATGGCATAAGTTCAGAAATGGAGCTTACATTTATGCCTGCAATTTATCAGGGTATAGCAGATCAGATGTTTGAAAGCTGGGTTCAGGCTCGTGAAGAATGTTCAGGTATCATTGATGAAGAAATCAAGGTTTATAACGATAATTAAGTGATGCACTTAAAATTCTATATACAAAAGCAAATTTTTCATTCAAATTCTTCCTTCAAAGCAAAAAGGGCTGTTCGCTGCAACAGCCCATTTTGTTTGGGTGGGGCGGTTAGAGGGAATTCTCTCGGGCACAGAATGATATTAAAGTCTGAAATGGTTGTTTTTCTTGTATCTCGCGCTGAAAATTACTATCTTTATATCACTTATATCTATGCACAACGTTATATCAAAGCAGTAAAAACAAGTGAATATTCCCTTATAATACAGAGCAAGGCGTACATCATACCATAACGGTAAGGTGTACGCCTTGTTTTATGTACTCTTGTCAATTTTTGCTTTTAGCCGTTTTGAGAGATCCTGCAAATCCTGACAAGCATCAAAGCACATCTGATTGTATCGGTCAATATCTTTGGTACTGCTGCCTGCGGTCAGACCGCCCTTGAAAGCCCGAATTTTCTCACGCCGTTCGTCAAACGCCTTGTTGTATTTCTCTAAAAGATCGGGATACCCGGAGAGCTTCTTGCGGTAGCTCCTGCATTTGTTATCGAAATTGAAATAGGCTTCTTTTATCGGATCAGCCATAGCACGTTTCTTGTAATCATCGTTCGCCTTGTATAACCGCTCCTTTTTGCAAGTTGGCCTGCCGCAGGTCAGCGAAGCATTTGACCTTTTGGTAATCATAAGCTGTCCGCAGTTTTCGCAGTTAGTGATAAGTCTGCCTGCATCGGACATAATATCGGAGTAAATATCAAGCAAAGTGAGAATGGAGTCGTTTGCCACATAAAGGCTAATGTTTCTGTCATCGTCGTGTACCCTGTAAAGAGAACTGTCCAAAATGTCATTGCTGCTCCGTATAGCGGTTAGTATATCGAAAATATTCGATGCCCTTGCCGAAATGAACGGACGAAAGATTTTCTCGCTATCCGCCTTGAACAATTCAATATATTTTTCCGCACGATCGTGGTTGCCCTTTACGGACAACCCGATTTTTTTATTGAAATCACGCTGATGAAACTTGAATTTACTGAATAAAAAATAGATTATATAGTTTTTAACGATATTGGCGTATTCGGACATATCGTAATACTCCGACAGCTCCTCAAGGACACAGTTGCAGCTGCCGTCACATAATGCGTCCGCATTGCACAGCTTTTCACTCAGAGCAATAATCTCGTTAAGCTCATATTTTACCTTCATAAGGCGGTTTATGTCCTTAACAAGATTTCCTGCCTTGTTGCTATGCCGCATAAGTCCCTTTGGAGCTTTCATAGGACAACCGCCATAAGCCCAAGCCTTAATATCGGCAGGAGTACCGACAATATATGTTTCCGTATCCTCGGAAAAGTCAACGATTATGCCCACAGAAGCAATGTCGGCACAGCACTCAAACAAATCTATCATAACAAATATGCACCTTTCGGAAAAAATCAAACGAAATCCGACAAATAAATTTTATAGATTTATTATATCATATTTTGCACGTTTCGTCAACGAATAGTACGGATTATCTGTATTTGTTTGATGTTTGCACGCAAGGGTGTAATGGTTGTAGAAATGCAAAAAAGGAGCGTGAGTATTTGCTCACGCTGCCCGATAAATGGTAATTAATCACTTCTTTAAACTGCAATTTATAAAGTAAATGTCCAGCCATTATACTTTAAAACTTTAGGGTTTGGATTTTTATAATTTGGATCTTCAAACTTTAAGTATCTTAAAATCAAATCATCTATTTTTATTACAAGGCATTCTAAATCTTTACTATAGCTATCTCTTAGACAAGCCATATCATCCATTCTTTCAAATCCCATTGTTTTATAGTATTTCTCAAGATCACCTGTTTCATTATCAGCACAGAAAAGAATTAAATATTGAAATCCAACCTTCTCAGCAACATCCAACACTATTGGAACAATATACTTGTAAAAGACAAACTGTCCAACGTTATATGAACAACTATTATAATTTACTTTCCATGATTTTACTTTATTTTTATAACGATCATTTATACATAATTGAGGTATTTCTATTACCGGAACAACAGAAGTCACCTCAATTTTATCATCATCAATATGATATTCTCCTTTTTCGGAATTATATATTATTCCACCTATGTTTTTCTTATTACACTTTATTGTTGCTCCCATTTGAAGAGAAAAATACATAACGATGTCTTCATCATCTAGAATAACATAGAAAGCTCTGTAATTATTTGATTCTTCAGTTCTAGCATGATAATGCAAATAATGACCTAACCCTTGATTCTTTTCAGACAGAAAATGTTCAATTTGAACTTTTATGTTGTTATTATCAGACACCTGTTTTAAACGTTTACAAGTAAAGTTATCAACATTTAGTTCCTTTCTTTTGGACATTGGTTTTACTCTCATTTATAATCTCCTAATAGAAAATCCGATTTATTGAGCAGATAAACTACTCAATTTATTCCATTATACCCCATATTATAAATATAGTCAAGGGGATATTAAACAGATTTATCATAACAAATACGCCCCTTTCAGAAAAATTCAAATGAAATCCTCCAAAAAAATTTTATAGAATTTATATATCACGTTTTGCACGTTTCGTCAACGGGTAGTACGGAATTATATGTATTTGTATGATATTTGCACGCATAGGCTTAATGAGTTGCTCGAAGCAAAAAGAATGAGGTCAAAACGGCGTTTTCGGAAAAATTTGATATATAATGGGAGCAGGCTCAGGGAAAATCCGAGAGCTGAACAAAAGAAAATGGAGGTGCTGCTAATGAACAGCAGAGAAAATCTGCCGATGATGTTATCGGCAAACGACATTCAGACAATGGGCTTCACCCGTACTATGGCGTACAATATCCTTAATCGTGAGGACGTGCCTGTTGTGAAAATCGGCAGTCGGAAGTTTATTCAGAGGGATAAGTTTTTCGACTGGCTGGACAGTAAGGAGGATATAGAAAATGATAAAGTATAACGACACATACATAATCGGCATCGACCATGGTTATGGAAATCTCAAAACCGCCAATACAGTTACAGCATCGGGAGTAAAGGTGCATGACATTGAGCCGCCTTTCAAGAAGGAGCTTCTCGAATACGACGGAAAATTCATCTGTATCGGAGAGAATCACAAGTCCTTCACAGCGGACAAGACCACGGATATGGATAACTATTACCTCACCCTTTATGGGATCGGCAAGGAATTGTCCCTTGCGGGAATCACAGAAGCGAATGTTCATCTCGCTGTCGGACTTCCGCTTATGTGGTATTCGGAGCAGCGTGACAGATTTTCCGAGTATATGTTGCAGAACGAAAATGTGGAATTTATCTACAATAACAAGAGGTACAGCGTTCATATCGAGGGCGTTTCGGTTTATCCGCAGGGATATTGTGCGGTGTATGACAGGCTCAAAGACATGAGCGGCGTTAATATGATAGCCGACATCGGAAATGGAACGATGAACATTATGAAAGTCATCGACCACAAGGTCATCACCGACAGCTGCCGTACAGAAAAGCTGGGAGTAGAAAAGTGTGTGATTGAGATACGAAATGCTCTTATGAACAAGTTTCACGAGGACATTGACGAGAGCATCATCAAAAAGTTTCTTATGAAAACGGAGCAGGAGCTTCCGCAGGATTATGAAAACGTAATGAGATATTGTACCGAAGAATACTGCAAGAGCATACTCAATGCCCTTTACAAATACGATTACAATTCCCGATTGATGAAGCTCTATGTGGTAGGCGGCGGAGCAGTTGTGATGAATAATCACAATGTAAATCCTCCTGGTGCAACATTCATCACCGATGTTTGTGCAAACGCAAAGGGATATGAATGTCAGGCAAAGAGAAAGCTGAGGAAGGGTGCAAATGATAAAGACAACAAATCTCAGGCTTAATCTGGACAAGCCCGACCACAGAAAAGCCTATGACATTCTGAAAAGCTCCGATATGAGTTATTCAAATACAATCGTGGCTGCACTTATCTCATTTTCGGAAAATGAGGAAAATCGTAAAACGCTTCTTGACGGAATAAGAAAAATCGTCAGGGAGGAAATCGGCACATTTTTTCAAAATGCAGATTCCGAACAGATAGCCGTTTCTGCTGAAATTACAAATTCCGAAAAGACTGCCGATAAGGAAATTCCGAAAAATGATGATTTCGATAATACCGCAGATTCCGATTTTGATGAAAATGAAGATTTCGTTGATGATGATTTTCTTGAAATGTGAGATTTTCGTCAAGTGGTATGACTTTTTTCAAGGTGGTATGACTTCAAAATCCCACTGTTTTGGTATCAGCTTCAAAAACAGGCTGAAATGGAGCTGAAAAGTTGGTATCGGAACGAGGGGTATTTGAAGCCAATAGAAAAGTGGTGCTGATATGGGGCAGAAATAGAGCCAATAAAGTGGTATGAAAAATGCCCCATACTAACGCCAATATCGGCAGTGGCTTTAAAAAACAATGCTT
The DNA here is from genome assembly GCA_051881775.1 of Oscillospiraceae bacterium. Classification (GTDB taxonomy): domain Bacteria; phylum Bacillota; class Clostridia; order Oscillospirales; family Ruminococcaceae; genus UMGS363. The sequence goes on from JBJEQN010000116.1 coordinate 32,325, forward strand.
TTGGTATCAACAAATTATGTTGCCTGTTGGTATCAGCTTCAAATCGGAGGTGAAAAATGCGGATAAGCGAATTTTGCAAAACATTTCAAATTTCACATCAGGCTGTATATGCAAAAATTCAAAAATATGCAGCGGAGCTGGAGGGGCATATTTCAAAGGATAAGGGAAATGTTCTTGACCTTGATCCCTTTGCGGTGAACCTTCTGAAACCCAAGAAGGCAAGCTACAAGGCTCTTGATGAACGTAATTATTATCTATTTAAAAAGAATAAAGAAATAGTTTCGGAGAACGAGAGTATAAGGGCAGAGCGTGATGAGCTAGCTTCAAAAAAGTCCGATTATGAAGCTGTTATTGAGTTTCTTAAAAAGGAAAACAAGGAATATGCAGACTCAGTTGCCCTTCTTACGCAGGAATGTGAACGTTACAAGAAGGAATGTGACGATGCTCAGGCACTGTATAAGGTTATGGAAAGCGAGTTTGACAAGGAAAAAGCGGAGCTTACAGCCGAAATAAAGGAAACAGAGTTTGGTCGGAAGTTACTTGCTT
>JBJEQN010000117.1:0-6172 GCA_051881775.1 Oscillospiraceae bacterium
AAAGAACGGAAGAATAAAAATATATCCCCATTTAGCATAGCTTATAGATTTGATCTTACTTTTACGCATCAGACAACCTCCCTTTAAAAATTGAAAGTCCCCCTCATATTTACCTATACAAAGAGGTGAAGCGAGAATTTACGCCTCACCTCTTTATTAGGTCATAAAATATTCGGTTGTTTCACGATATTAGTCGTGAGTGATCTGAGGAGCAACTTCGCTGAGTGAGATGTAGAAGTTGTTCATAGCAGTATCCTTGTCGCAAACACCCTGGAGGTATTCAAGAATGCTGTTAGGAAGTGTCTCATTGAAGGTCTGGTCGTACTGAGTATGGAGAGCAGGATCCCAAGTGATGTTCTTAGCGCACTCTGCCATCATCTTGATGTGGTTCTGTCCGCCGAGGAACTCGAGACCGTAGCTGTCGTCATTTGCATACTTGTTAACAACGTTTGTATTGTTGGGGAATTCCTTAGCATCTGTAAGGATCTTTTCCATAATGTCTTCGTTAGCTGTGAAAGCGTTCATAAGGTCAGCAATAACAGCCTCGTTGTCGCTTCCTGTAGCAGCCAGGAGCCATGTGCCGCCCCAGAAGTGTTCCTGAGGTCCTACGCAGATACCCCAGTCGCCGTTTGTCTGTTCCTGAGCAGTACCCATGCAGAAGTTGAAGTACCAAGCGGGTCCTATGCAGCACATCATGTTGCCGTCTGTGCCCATGAGAGCCTGCTTTTCATCAGCCCAAAGACCATATGTCTTGGACCAGCCGTTTTCAACATACTTTTCAGCCTGAGCAACCCAGTTGTTGAAAGCTTCTGTAGGAGCGAACTTGTCGCCGTTGAGGTAGCTTACATTGGAGTTGTTAGCAAATGTTCTGTATGTCTCCAGAGGAGAAGCGAACATTACATAGCCCTTATCTGCAGCCTTCTGAGCAACTTCATCCACCTTATCCCATGTGGAAAGAGCTGCCTGAACTTCATCAGGATCATCTGTTCCGAGAACATCCTTAGCGATAGAACGTCTGTAAATGAACATGGAGGGGTTAGCCTGCCATGAAACGCCCTTCAGAACGCCGTCTGTGCTTGTAGCAGCATTGTATGTGTAGTCATAACCAACGCCCCAGTTCTCAACGCCGAGCTTAGTAACATCCTGTGTGAGGTCTGTGTTAGCGTACTTGATTATGTAGTCAGCTTCTGCAAGGAAGAGGTCAACCTTATCGTCAGCAGCAGCGGATTCCTGATTAAGGAGTGCTTCGTCAAGAGCTGTCTGATAAGCGCCGCCTTCGTTAGGAACAACTGTCCACTTGAACTCTACGCCAGCGGGAGCTGTGTAGTACTTCTCAACATAGTTTTTGAAGTCTTCGTTCCAGCAGTAGATGTTGAATACCTTGCCCTCGCCCTCGGGGAGAGTAAGTGCGCCTGTACCAGCTGTCTTAGCAGCATCGTAGCCGCCTGCAGCAGCAGCGCCGTCATCAGCAGCAGCGCCGTCATCAGCAGCTGCACCGCCGTTATCAGCAGCAGCACCGCCATTATCAGCAGCAGCATCTGCAGCCTTTGTTGTTGTTTCGCCACCAGCGTTTCCGCTGTCAGTTGTTGTGTCTCCGCAGCCTGCAAGCATAGTTCCAGCTAATGCGAGTGCAGAAAGCAGAGCAATGTTCTTCTTAAAATTCTTCATGGATTTTTCCTCCTTAAAAATATATTATATTTAATTAAAAATATAATAGCGAGTTTATCTGCCGGCTCAGGCAAGCTCCTTTACCGACGAACCTTCCAGAAGACATCCCTCAACGCTGACGAAGCCGTCGTCTTCGGTAGTCTCCTTTGTGATCAGCGATATTAACCGCTTCGCAGCTTCCGCCCCGAGTCTTTCAGTATCCTGTCTGTATGTAGTCAGCTTAGGATTCAATACCTGTGAAAGCACTATCCCGTCATAACCTACTATCGAGATGTCGTCGGGAACCGACAATCCCAGCTTTTCAAACGCTGTAAGCGCCCCGAGTGCGGAAAAATCGTCGGGAAGCACGATACAGGTGGGCGGATCGCTCATTTTCACAAGCTGTGCCGCAAGCTTTTCGGTCGTTTTCGGGTCGTGGTAGTTGCCTTGAAGAAGATAATCTTCTCTGATCTCTATATTCAGGCTTTTCAGCGTATCTCTGAAGCTGTCCAGTCTTCTGACAGTTACAGACGCCGTATCGCCGTAAATATATGCGATTTTTCTATGTCCCTTGCCGTAAACGTGATTCACCAAGGTCTGTATGCCCCGGTAATTGTCCGAGATAACAGCCGGATTTTTGTCCGTCTTGTAATCGAGAGTAACAACGGGTATCGAGCTTTTCAGCAGTTCCGTTATTCCTTCGTCCTCGTAGTCGTCAACGTTTGCGACCATAACTCCGTCCACGTTTCTGCTTACGCAGTGTTCGTAGAAGGTAAGGGGATTTTTGCCGATATTGTGGCTTATGAACGTTATATCGTATCCGTTGGCCTCAGCTTCGTTTTTAAAGCTGTTAAGGACGGCGGCAAAATAGCTGTGCATAAGACCGCTCTGGGCTTTTTCGGCGAAAAGCACACCAAGGTTGTATGTACGGTTGGTTTTAAGCGCCCTGGCCTGATAATTCGGAAGGTAGCCCATTCTTTTGGCTGTTTCCTGAATAACGGTTTTAGTCGCCTGGCTTACGTCCTTATGGTTATTTAAAGCCTTACTTACGGTAGCGATCGACACGCCGCACTCGGAAGCAATGTCTTTAATTGAAACCATAATTAAAATCTCCCGAAACAATACTTTTGAATGCAGCTTTCTTCTTGTTATACTAATAACCAATTAAAAACTGTACAAAAAATCGAGCATAATCTTGTGTATATGGATTACACGAAGATTTTTTGTCTACAGTTTTATTGGTTATTTGTATTAAACGTCTTTAAACGTTTTCGCTGCTTTCGATACTAAATATACAACTGAAATTCCAATCTGTCAATGCTTTTTATGTATTTCAAGTAAAAAATAGTTGTTTTGCATAATCTTTTTGCCTTTTTTTAAGCGTTTCATACAATCAAAAATGTATTTTTTATGTCTTAATATACATTTTTTGCCATTGTTGTAGTGAAAAGCACCAAGCATTTTCATTATTGTAAAACCATTTTGTCTAAAAAGTCTATAAAACGTTTAAGATAGTAGACCCTGCAAGAAAAAATTTACATACACCGAATCGGGGTTTTGTTATATTTATAACGCATAAAGGCGGAATAACCGCATAAAACCGCAGCTGTCCGCTCTGCAATGCCAGCATAAGGGCGCTTTTCCGTCGCTCTGCAAGGTTCACTTCCGCAAGGAATATCCGTTCATTTTTGATACATTTTATGAACGGATAAGCAGGTCATACCCTGTCTACGAAGCCTGCCTTGTGATAAGCCTTGGACACAATTTTTCTGGATATTTTAAACGCAGCTTCATCGCCCTTTGCAAAGCATTCTTCAAGGTATTTCTTATCGGCAATAAGGCGGTCGAAGTTCTCACGGACGGGTCTGAGGTGGTCGGAAACAGCCTCTCCTACTGCCATTTTGAAGTCGCCGTAGCCCTTTCCGTCAAATTCACGCTCTATTTCCTCATAATTCTTGCCCGTAACAACGGAATAAATGGTCATAAGGTTGTTTATGCCGTCCTTACCCTCGGCATAGCGCACAGAGGAATCGCTGTCGGTAACGGCACGCTTGAATTTTCTGATAATAGTATCCTTGTCATCAAGAATGTAGATGCAGCCGTTCTGATTTTCATCGGACTTGGACATTTTCTTTGTAGGCTCCGCAAGGGACATTATCTTTGCGCCCTTGGGGGGGATATAGCCGTCGGGAAGCTTGAAAAGCTCGCCGTAACGCTGATTGAAGCGCTGTGCAACGTTCCTTGTAAGCTCAAGGTGCTGCTTCTGGTCAACGCCTACGGGTACAAGGTCTGCGTTGTAAGCGAGAATATCAGCCGCCATAAGCACGGGATAGGTAAAAAGTCCTGCGTTGATGTCGTCGGGGTGCTTTGCGGACTTATCCTTGAACTGGGTCATTCTGGAAAGCTCTCCAAACTGGGTGCTGCAGGCAAGGAGCCAGTTGAGCTGTGCGTGTGTGGGAACGTGAGACTGTATAAAAGCCACGGATCTTTCGGGGTCAACGCCGCAGGCAATGATAGCTGCATAAGCCTCCATGGTGTTTTTGCGCAGCTTTGCAGGATCCTGCTTAACGGTTATTGCGTGCATATCGGCTATCATATAAAGACAGTCGTAATCGTTCTGGAGCTGTGCCCAGTTCTTTATTGCTCCCACATAATTTCCCAGCGTAAAAGCGCCGGAGGGCTGTATACCGCTTAAAATTACCTTTTTCTTTTCATTTTCAGGCATAAAAGCACTTCCTTTCACTGCCGTCTTTCGGCATAATAATTTCAAAGATACTATATAATAAAATATGAACGGGATTAGGAACTGCTGATTAAATCTGGTGCGCAGATTGCGCAGTCAGATTTTTCGTCAGATTGTATCAAAACGACGCAGGAATACTTTGTGTATTGCAAGGAGTTTTGGTGCAAGATGACGGAAAATATGCAAGCAAGATGCGTGCCAAGCCGCAGGCGCGATTTAATCAGCAGTTCCTTAGCCAAACATTTCCTTTGACAGCCTGCCGAGAATTTCACAGCCTGTTACAAGCTGTTCGTCTGTCGGCGTGGAGAAGTTAAGTCTGAAGGAGTTTGTCTTGTCGCTTTCATTTATAAGGAACGCAGTTCCGGGAACTACGGCTACCTTGTACTTTTCAACGGCAGTTTTGCAGAAGGACATCATATCGCAGCCGTCGGGAAGTGTCGCCCAGATGAACAGACCGCCTTCGGGACGGGTAACGGTTATCTTCTTTGAGAAATTCTTGTCTATCTCGGAAAGCATAAGTCCGCACTTATGGCGGTAGATCGCCCTTATTTCTTTAAGATGAGCGTCCATATCGTAATTTCTCAGGTACTCGTCGCAGATTATCTGAGCCATAATATTGGTATGAACGTCGGAGACCTGCTTGCAGACAACTATTTTCTGTATAACAGGCTTGGGAGCGGAAACAAAGCCCACTCTCAGACCGGGGGCAAGGGTCTTGGAGAAGGTTCCGGAGTAAATAACGATGCCGTCCTTGTCCATGGTCTTTATGGAAGGTATGTCCTCCCCTGCGAATCTTATGTCGCCGTAGGGGTTGTCCTCAAGTATCATTACGCCGTACTTCTTGGCAAGAGCGTAGATTGCCTTTCTCTTTTCAAGGGAGGTGCAGAGGCCCGTGGGGTTCTGGAAGTTGGGAATAGTGTAGATAAGCTTAGGCTTCTTAGCGTTTTTAAGAGCCGCTTCCAGCTTTTCAAGGTTCATGCCGTCTTCGTCCATTTCAACGCCTACAAGGTCAACGTTGTAGGATTTGAAAGCGTTAAGGCTGCCGATAAAGGAGGGAGCTTCGCAGATAAGGGTGTCGCCCTCGTTGAGCATTACCTTACAGGAAAGCTCGTTAGCCTGCTGTGCGCCGGAAGTGATGATAAGCTCATCAGCAGCAGGGTCAAAGCAGCCCTGAGCGGAAATGCGCTTTTTAACGCTTTCTCTGAGAGGTGTATAACCCTCGGTGATGCTGTACTGGAGCGCAGCAACGGGATTTGTTTCAAGCAGCTTTGAGGTTATTTCCCCTATTTCCTTAACGGGGAACGCTTCGGGAGCGGGATTTCCTGCGGCAAGGGAAATTACTTCGGGGTCGGCTGTGAATTTAAGTATCTCACGGATAGCCGACGGCTGAAGTCCGGTAACTTTATCGGAAAACTCGTAATTCATATTAACCATCCTTTCTGAGTTTTGTGCTTTTCGCAAGAAAATTTTCGGCGGCAGCCGAAAAAGCAAAACTCGCAGTTTGATTTTATCAAACTTCACGCCTTTCAAGATTTATCAAAAAGTAATACTTTAGTATTATATCACAATAATCGGAAAAAGGCAATATTTTTTATTTCTGCACCCACGGAATTTCAACGAGTATATTTTTTATTAAATATTTATGTATTATTTATTGCAAAAGTGAGCTTCCCGTCCACTCTGCACGGCAATAATTATGCGGTATTGCCTTAAAATAACATCGCCGCAGGCGATACCTTATACAAATAACCAATAAAACTGTAGACAAAAAATCTTCGCATA
>JBJEQN010000118.1:0-6145 GCA_051881775.1 Oscillospiraceae bacterium
GGAGTTTGACGCAGAGTGGAATTATTATAGCCGAGGATTTGTCTATAGGTTGATTAAAGATTAGTATTAAAACGCCAGCTGCAAAATATCCACCTTCCAGCCGTTTTCCGTATTTACAAGGCGCAGATTGCGTTCCACATAGCTTATACCATAAGGATTATCCGTATGGTAATAAATATCCGTTTCCTTTATTATGACCTGCTCGTCATCGGAATAAAAGGGTTCACTAATGCATCCCCAATATGTGACATTGCTGCCTCTGTCGCCGCCTATATATTCGTTCCATACGCCGTTTCTGTCAATAAGGCTTGCCTCATATCCTCTACGTAATGCACATTCGTATGTAAACGGGGTAAGATATTCCGCCCAGAAGTCCTCAAAGGTCTTGGTTTTTGCGTCAAATTCTTCCGGAATATGACTTGAACAAGCCATATACTCGTTTCTCAGACTTACAGCCGCCGACAGCACCTCCGATTGTTCCGCAGAAAGGAAATCCTCGCTTTTTAAGTAGTTGTCGATAAAGAATATCATTTCTCTTTCTTCGCCTGCGCTTGTGGTCACAACAGCCTTGTAGCGCCCCGTTTCGGCGTTTGCGTAGTCAAAATCATCTTCGCTGAGCATAATATCATAGCCGTCATAGGGGTCGCCTTTACACCAATCCTCAATGGCATAGTCCAGCCTGAAAACATACTCCCCGTTAAGGAATTGCACAGGCTCCCATTCATCCTTATTGCTGCGGTATATCCTCAGTTCGTCCACAGTAAATTTATCCCTTGAAAAGCTGCTGAAATCCATACAGATATATTTCTGTTCTTCACGCCAAACATTTTCAGCGCCTATTTCAACAAGGGGATTTACATAAAAGTGAAAACCCCTGTCGGGATCTTGATATGTATTTCCGTAAAAACAGTAGGTCAGCTCACATTCGGGCAGCTCCGTCATAAGCAGCTCGCTGTCCGCTTCTGTTGGTTCAAGAGCGTTAACGGTAAGCACTTTCGGAGCAAGCTCTTTCAGTTCTTCGATACAATCGGACACGCTTCCCTCAAATTCATCAAGATTCAGCACAGGCTCATAATAGTAATATGCCTTTCCGTTAATAAACACGGTATGTTCATCTTCCGATACGGTGGTTTCAATTTCCGTTTCGCTTGTCTGAACGGTATAATCGGCTAAAAAAGCCGTTTCCTGCGACGTTGTTTCAACAGGCTGTTCAAAAGCCGTTTCCGTTGTAAGCGCAACAGTCACCGATTCAACATTTTCCTCGTTATTTCCTGCACAGCCGGACAGCATAATTACCGCCCCAAGAAGTGCCGCCTTGCGTTTTATATCCATAATACAATGATCCCCTCTCTGTGAACTTTATAACAAATATTTCTTTAACCGCTGTACGAATCCAGCTTTGAGAAAAAGGCGTCAAACGCTTCGTCCGTAAACGGAATGTCCGTCAGAACAGCTTTTTTGCTTTCTACCATATCGGCAGTAATTCCTGCTTCTCTGTAGTCGGATGCCGTATGATAATACAGCCACTTGGGAGTGTAAACATCGGCACCCACCGCTATGCAGTATTCCGAGGCGCAGTAGCTTACTATATCCGCTTCACTGCCAAAATAAAGCTTATCGGCAAAATCGGGAGCATAAGCCTTATCATACCCCAGCTTTTCATAATTTTCATTGGCTGACGATATATATTCCTCAACGGAACTTCGGGATATGTTAAAGCGCTTGATAAACGAGTACAAATTAGCGCTGTCCGTCAGACCCGTTCCGCCGTTGCCTTCAAATGAAGCACACCACTCGTCAAATTCTCCGCTGTCGGTCTCTCTTATAAGCTCTATCGGTATAAATGTCAGCTCAAATTTATAGCTGTCGAAAAATGCCGAGGTATCAACGCCGTCACTTTCGTAAGCTGTGCTGAAGGGTTCGGGCATATAGGCAGTATCCTGTTCCGTATAATCTCCGAGAAAAGCCTTTGCCGAGGTCGTTTCTGTGACCTGCTCAAATGGAATTTCCGTTGTAAGCGCAACAGTCACCGATTCAACATTTTCTTCGCCGCCTGCGCAGGAGGACAGTATCAAAGCTGCCCCAAGCGCCGCCGTTATCCCTTTTGTTTTCAATACCAACAACTCCTTGTCATAATTTACGCCATTCCGCTTTCTCCGGCAATATGCTCCTTTACACTTCCGTCAAGAGGGCAGTTTTCAAAGGCGTCCTTGCCTATATAATATATCTTATCGTCATTTTTCATTATGCCCAGCTTTGTGCAGCCGCTGAACGCCCTGCTGTCTATGACCTCCGTTCCCTCGGCAAGGAAAACCGATTTAAGCTCCGTGCAGTTCATAAAAAGCTCTTCGTTTATTATCGTGACCTTTGGGGGAAGCTCCATTGCCCCAAGCCCCGTACAGCCTTTGAACGCACCTGCGGAAATTGCTTCAACGGTATCGGGTACAGCAAGCGCTTTCAGCGAAACGCAGTCACTGAAAGCATACGCCCCTATCTTTGCAAGGTTCTCCCCGAGAGTTATGTTTGCAAGGGATATGTCACCTTGGAAAGCCTCCGCTTCAATCGCTTCAAGCCCTGTGGGAGCGGCAAATTCCATAAGTGAACCGCACTCCGCAAAAGCCTCTCCGCCTATGATGCGCAGGCTTTCCGGCAGGAACACCTCTTTCAGACTTCCGCAGGAGTAAAACGCACCTCTTGAAATAGAAGTAACGCCCTCGGGAATGACTGCCTTTTCAAGATTTTCACACCCCGAGCAGACATATCCCGGTATGACCGTTATCCCCTCGGGGAACTCAATGCTTGTTATAACGTCATTGCCCTCAAAAGCCTTGCGCTCAATATTTGTTACGGGGTAACCGTCAATTTCCGCAGGAATAACGGCGTTCCCGTCTGTTCCGTTATACCCCGTTATCACCGCACTTCGGTTCTTTATGTAATAATCAAACCCAAAAGCCTCTCCCCGGGTCTTTTCCGCAGCGGCAGACACCGTTTCGTGGATATTCGCCGTTGCAGACACTTCCGTATATTCCTCGGCAGCCTTGTTCCCTTCGCAGGAAGAAAGCATTAACGCCGCCCCAAGAAAAAACGCCCCAAACACAGCCCCTTTCCGTTTTTTATCCATAAGACCACCCTTTCGTCACAGCGAAAAATTATCCACACGCCAGCTGTCGCTTTTTCTCACCAATCGTGTACTGTGCATCTCTATCCTCGTTCCGTTCTCGTTGCCGTAAATTGTGTACCTTACCACGGCAACACCGTCAGCATCTCTTATGCAGTAAAAACAGTTTCCGTCACCTTCAATATCGACCTTTTCAACGCCTGACGACATTATCCTTTCCGCACATTCGAGAGTAAAAGCGTCTGTGTAATCCTCCGCAGTTTTTCCCGTGTCTGCGGAAAGCATGTCGGGAATATAGCTTTGCGCCTTTTCATAAATTTCTCTCGGTTCTCTTGGAAGTGAGTCAAGTCCTCGTTTTTCCGAGCTGTTAAGGATAAAATATGAAAAAGCCCCACCGTTATCGCCGTAATAAATTTCCACCCGGTACAAGCCGTTCTCCGCAGAAGAACAATCAAAGATGTCCTCCACAAGTCCAATTTCCGCCGAACCGCCTGCAGGAACTAAAACTTCTGTTTTTAAGTAGGAATTACCATCGGAGGTGTAAATAAGCTCTCCGCCTATAAATGCGGACATAACCACTCCGTCAACAATAATATCCTCGTCCGTTGGGTTGAATATCTCCAAAGAAAAATCCGTGTTGTTTTCATCATATGTGTTCAAAAGGGGCGAGGGCTTTATATACGGGCTGTCATCCGGCAGGGCGGTCTCCCAGGGAAGATAGCTTACGCAGAAAGTATTTGCGCCCCAGCCGAGAGTGTAACCCATACGCATATCATAATTCCTGTCGGAGATCGTGACATTCTTAACATTTGTATGGATAAGCAAATTGAGCATTGTCTGTGTTTCTCCGCCAAAGCCTTCAAGCTCCGCCTTTTCCATTGCAGTAAACTGCCGCAGATACTCAAAGTCATTGCCTGTCATATCATAAAATCTTATATAGGGCATTTCAGCCTTGGCAAGAAAGCCTAAATTATGCTCCTTGCAGTTTAAAACGTCCAGGCGTTCAAGACCCTGAGCCTTTAAAATTTCTATGCCCTTTAAGTCCTCCTCTGTCATTTCGGAGAAAAGGTCTGCGTCAACGGTAACGGCAAGGGTCTGACCGTCGGTAAGGTATTCCGTGCCGAAAACAGTAACGCTGTCGGGCAGGGCAGGCTCGGTGTAATCACCGAGAAAAGCGGCAGTCGTGGTTTCCTCCGTAAGCTGTTCAAGCGCAGTTTCCGTTGTAAGGGCGACTGTTATCGATTCAACATTTTCTTCTCCATTTGCGCAGGAAGAAAGCAGCAGGACCGCCGTCAGAACAGCGGCTTTGAACATAAATTTTCTCATTCCGGGCACCCCTTTTTACCATGTCATAAATCTGTCCATACGCCAGCCGTTTTCCGTCTTTACCATATGGTAATTTACCTCTACAAACCACACAAAATAGGGGTTTTCATAATAATCGCAGCAGGTAATGATCTTTTTGAAGGCGGCTTCGCTGTCCGACAGGTACACAGGCTCGTAGCAGTAACCGATATGGGTGAGATTTCCCGGTCTGTCTGCGCTGTATGCCTTTAAATCTCCGTTTTCATCGGTGTAATGCTCATTTACCAGCTTCAGGGCGTAGTTATATTCAAGTGCGTCCGAGAAAGTTTCCGCAAATTCCTCGGGAGTATGCTCCGAAGCGTATTCCTCCGTCATATTAAAGGAAAAGAAATTGCCGAAAATGTATTCCTTAGCCTTTGAGAACACTTCCGACTGTTCCTCGTCAAGAAAATCGGGGTCGCCGCACATTTCTTTGCATATGTAAAGGCTTGTTTCCGCCGTTTCTTCACCGTAATACAAAACTGCGGTGTAAATACCGTCTTCAAGAGTGCTGTAGTCAAGCATATCGGCGGTTATCTTAAACTCTGCCGTCTGTGCCGTTTCAACCGTTATATCCGTTTCAAGGCTGGTTTCACCGTCTGCAAAATAAATGGGAACTTTTCTATCCCCTTTTTCAAGATACAGCTCCGCTTTTTGAACGGCAATGTCCTTATCCGTGCGGTTGTCAAAGTAAAAGGTAACGGTATCGCTCATTTCCCTGTCTATTTTTTTCGTACTTGAATGAGCAACATAGGGCGCAGAACGAACAAGGAAACCCTCTGTGGGGGCTTCGTAAAAATAGAAGCGGTTGTTTTCAAAGTCTTCAGTGCCGCTTGGGGAGGTGTAGTATATATCGCATTGGGGCATTAGCCTGATAAGAGCGTCCATATCCAGGCTGCAGAAGTTTTCCGCTCTGATAGAAATGCTGTCAATGTCTGTTTTGTTTATCTGCTCCGCAAGGGCTTCGGGGTCAAGGATAAGGTCGTTAAGACTCACGGTCTTTACGCCATTCAGCGTTGTTACAAACGACAAGTCGCCGTCCTCAATGCCGTAGAAGCTCATTACTCCAAAGCCGTCAAGTCCGGAGAGAAAGCTAAGGTCGTGACCCTTGCAGTTTATAACACTAAAGCTGAGATTTCCGCCGTGGAGCTCTCTCAGGGTGTTTATGCCGTTAATATCCTCCTCGGTTATTTCCGTTGTAATATCGGCGTCAAGCACTACATCCCAGTTTTCCGCAAAATACTCCTTGCCGAAAATGACTGCGATCTCCTTTTCCTCCGCAGTTGTTTCTGTCGTTGTCTGTTCGGTATAATCGGCAAGGAAAACATCCTCCGTTACAACAGGCTCTTCCGTAACCGCCGATGTTTCCACGGTAAGAGAAACGGTGACAGACTCCGTTTCTTCCCCGTCATTTCTCGCACAGGAAGACAGCACAAGCGCCGCCGTCAGAGATACAGCCGCAATTTTCATTTTCATATAAAAAGACCCCTTTGGCATAATTTCTTAATGTAAATTATACCAAAGGGGAATATTCACGGTCAATTAATGAGCGGTCACAATATTGTTACAATGCGGAAACAATATAAATTCGGAATTAGGAATTCGGAATTAGGAATTATAGGCGCTGCGCTAAATGAATAATGAATAGTGAATAATGAAGAATGAATAATTAAGGTATCGCCT
>JBJEQN010000119.1:0-32427 GCA_051881775.1 Oscillospiraceae bacterium
TTAGTATATCATATTTTTAATGTTTTGTCTATAGTTTGGTTTGATTATAGTATAAGATACCCGAAACTGTCTTAGGGTCAATTCCTGCACCGATAAGCAGACTGGTATGCAGATGACGAAACTGGTGAATACCATAAAACGGGAAATCGTTCTTCTCGCAGAATTCCTTTAACCAGCCGTAAGGCGTCTGCGGATTCATGGGCTGACCGTCATACTTTACAAAGAGCCTGTCCGTATTGTGCCACTTGCTGCCCAGCTTAATGCGCTCCTCGTCCTGTTCCTCTTTGTAGAGCAAGAGCACATCAATGACTTCCATGGGGACTTTTATAAAGCGCACCGAATTTTCCGTTTTGGTGGTGTCCGTGTAAATGCCATTAGCCTTGGTGTAGTTGGACGTACGCTGAATGTGGATAACTCCCGTCTGAAAATCAATGTCCTTCCACTCCAGCCCCAGCATTTCTCCCCTGCGCATACCACTGTAAATATCAAGGGTGAAAAGTGCACGATATTTAAGCGGCGCAGTTTTCAAAAGCTCGAAAAACTTTTCGGTTTCTTCTATGGTAAGAATTTTGCGCTCTTTCTTGCTTCCTTTGGGAATTGTCATGCGTCTGCAAGGGTTACGCTGAGCATATCCATTTTTATGGCGTAGTCGATAACTGTGGAGATAAACGACAGATAATGTACCATAGTCTTTCTGGATAATGCTTTGCCCGTGTTCTCATTTACGCCGTCCTTTGCAAGACTGTTTATGAACTTCTGAATATCACGAGTTGTCAGCTTGTCAAGACGAATGTGACCGATGGCGGCGTAAACACGCTTCGTAAGCTGACGCTGTCTGGTGTATGTAGTGCTTTTCAGATTCAGCTTGGCATGATCCTCGAACCATTTCCTCGGCAAAAGCTTCAAACTTTATTGCCGATACTATCTGTCCGTGCCTGTACAAATTAATCTGCATTTCACGCAGACAGATTGCATATTCTCTCTGTATACCCGTGTAGCTGTTTATCTGCTCTCTTGAAATTTCTCTGCCTTTATGTTCAATACGATACAAAATTTCTTCCATACCATAACCGTCACCAAGTTTCAGGGTCATCATAGGCTTGCGATTTTTTATGTACTTCGGTTTTGCAGAAATGTATTTTTTTGCTCAACATCATATCCTGCCTTTTCAAGTTCACGCTTAAAATCCTCGATACTACTTACACTTTCCATAAGTATAATACGGTCAATATCTTCGGCAAGCTTAATTTTTCGGGACGTGCCGTTCTGCCGGGAAAGCCTCGGCACAGACTAACGATGTGTACCGCTGCTTTGACGGAGTCGTGACCCCGCTGAGGATCGGCATTTTCACCGTGGATGCCATTATTCCGAAGGAAGTGCGGTACAGTTTTAACAAATTGAGTTCTTGATAACTACTTGAAAACTGCGGATATTCGTATATAATATATTATGTAATGTTATATCAACCGGAAAGGGAAAGCGTATGAAAGGATACCTCTCTATACGGGAAATTTCATACAAATGGGGTGTATCGGAACGCCGCTTCAATCAGTATTGCACCCGGGGGCGTATTCACGGCGCAAAGCATTTTGGGCATTCATGGGCGATCACGGCGGACGCTGAAAATCCGACGAATCCACATAAAGGTAACATTGACCGATCCCATACACCGAAATAAGAATTAAGCGAGGGGATACACAATGACTAAATCAAAAAAATACAGCGTTATTCTATATGCAACCCTTGCTATCCTTACAGCAAGGGCGCTGCGGCAGATCGGTTTTCAAGTGGAGGATCCGCTTAATCTGTGTTTGATCATCCTTCGTGCTTCTATTTATATTGGACTTTTTACAGCATGGTGTATCTCTGTCCGTGATCGTATTATTCAGCCACAGGTGCGCCGCTATCTTACTTTGGTTTCTGCGCTTATGGTATTTTGGATGACAGTCAGGACAATTCGGTACTCATTGGATGAATGTATGTGGGTGACGAGGTATCTCTGGTACCTGTACTATCTGCCCATGCTGTTTATTCCGCTCCTTTCGGTGTTTGTTTCTATGTCATTAGGAAAACCGTATAACTTTTGCTTGCCGAAGTGGACGAAGTTTCTTTACATACCTATTGCTGCACTGTTGCTGCTTGTGTTGACCAATGACCTGCATCAGCTCGTATTCGTTTTTCCGAAAGATGCAGTCGTATGGGGAAATGATTACAGTTATGCTTTTGGATATTTCCTGGTAGTCGGCTGTATAGTCCTTTGCATTATAACAGCTCTTGTTACCATGCTGATCAAATGCCGCATACCACACAGTCGGACTGTGTTGATACTGCCCTTCGTTCCAACTATGGTGTTGTTGATTTACGGTATTTTGTATTGTTTCCGTTTTCCGTGGCTGAGATTTCTTGCCGGAGATGTGACTGTTGTATTCTGTCTGCTTATTATCGCCATACTGGAAAGCTGTATTGAGTGCGGATTGATTCAGAGCAATACAGGCTATGATGAATTATTTATGGTCAGCAGGCTCGGTGCACAGATCACAAATCAGGAGAATGCTGTCTGCCTTGCCAGCGTCAATGCAAGAGCATTGACAGAAGAACAGAGGATAAGCGCCGAGACACAGGCTGTTTCGGCAGATAAAAGTATGCTTGTCAGAAGCCAGCCCATTGGATTTGGCCATGTGCTATGGCAGGAGGATGTTGCTGAACTTACCGAAGCGATCGAACAGATTGAAGAAAACTGTCGTGACCTTGCGGAGCGCAATCGTATCCGGCAGGAAAACCTGGAAACGCAGAAAAAGCTTCTTGCGCTCCAGGAAAAGAACCGGGTAAATGACCTGATCCATAAAGAAACAGCTAGGCAGATCGACCTGATTGACCGGATGCTGACACAGTATGATACGGAGACAGATGGCAGGAAACGCAGCAGGCTTCTTGGAGGGGCGGCAGTTGTAGGCGCCTATATAAAACGGTATGGAAATCTGCTGCTTATCGGCGAGCGTGCAGAAACAGCGGATATCCGTGATTTGTCAAGGTGTTTTGAGGACTCCTTTATAAATTTGGAACTGCTTGGCATTAACTGCCTCCATACTCTGCCGACGGATATTTCCCTGGCAACAAAAGATATGCTTCAAGTGTACAGCGGCTTTGAAACGATAATTGAAGCCTGTTTGTATGACCTTTCTCATGTGTGGATCCATATGCGGAATAGCGATAGAGGGATCCTTCTGAATATTGAATTTGTCTGCAATACCGATCTTTCCCCTTTTGCATCAATAGCAGATCTATTCTCCTGTGAAGACGGAGCTTACCGCTTCACCTTCAAGCTGCAGAAAGGCGGATTATAAAAATGAAAATGGGGAAAATTGCCGTACGGCTCAAGAATAGATATGCGTTGCGTATTGCAGTAAAAGAAGCACTGAACACGCTTCCTACTGCCGTTTGTTACTTTAATCCCTCAGGTACAGTCAAACTTTGCAATACGGTCATGTATGATCTTTTCAGGAAAATCGCCCAGAGTGATCTGCAAAGTATTGACGAACTGAAAGAAGCACTGGATGGCTGTGATAAATCGACCGGTATTGTACGGGATGGAAATTTGTTTCTTTTCCCGGATGGGAGGGTCTGGCAGTATTCCGCAGAGGAAGTCAAAACGGCTGACGGTAAGGTTTATACGGAGACGATGTTCAATGATGTGACCGAGCTGTACGAAAAGCGGCAGGAGCTAAAACAGCAGTCAAGAGAACTGAAAAAAATGTACAAGGAACTGAAATCCCTGTCGGAGAGTGTGCAGGAAGCGACCAGAGAGCAGGAGATCCTGAATATGAAATCACGGCTGCACGATCAGATGAATATGGGTGTTGCCGCTATCCGGCAGATACTGCGCCAGAATACCACTTCTGAGGAAAATGCAGCCGCCGTTGCGCAATTTCGCCGCGCCATTCAGGTCTTGCAGGAGGAAAATGCCTATCCGCAGGATGATGTGACGGAGTTTATCCGTGACGCAGCGGTATCAGGCATTCAGGTAAATATTACAGGTAATTTGCCGGAAACAGGAGAAACAGTGCATTTGCTTTTGCCGGTCATGCGGGAAGCTTGTGTCAACGCTGCTCGTCATGCCGATGCTGCAATGCTGTATGTGACAGTAGAGCAGAGTCCGGATACCATTACTTTGTGCATGACCAATGACGGCAAACAGCCTGAAGAAGAAATCACGCCCAGAGGCGGTCTTGTTGATCTTGGCAAAGTAATTGCGGAAGCTGGCGGCAGGATGGAGTTTCGGTCTCAGCCTGCATTTGCGCTGACGGTAACTCTGCCGATTTGCAAATAGAAAACGAAACAGGAGGTGCCAATATGACAAAGGTGCTTGTCATTGACGATCAGCGGATCGCCAGAGAGTATATGGAGAATGTCGTGAAAAATGGCGGGGGCTATGAGCTTGTGGGAAGTCTGTCCAAGGCGGATCTTGCCGAGACTGTCTGCCGCAGGAGTAAAGTGGATCTGGTGCTTATGGATGTATGTACTCATGGGACAAAGGACGGCATTGATGCGGCTGCTCAGCTTCGCAGGATGTTTCCGGAGCTGAAAATGATCGTTGTTACTTCCATGGTGGAGGAGAGTTATATCAAGCGAGCCAGAGAGGCAGGGGTGGACAGTT
The DNA here is from genome assembly GCA_051881775.1 of Oscillospiraceae bacterium. Lineage (GTDB taxonomy): Bacteria > Bacillota > Clostridia > Oscillospirales > Ruminococcaceae > UMGS363. The sequence continues at coordinate 4,655 of JBJEQN010000119.1, forward strand.
TTTGGTACAAAGAGATCAGCCCGGAGGATCTGCTCACCGTCATGGATGCCACCATGCAGGGCAGACAGATGTGGCCCGATGAAACACCAACCGTAAAGCTGGGTGTTACCACCAGCGACGATTTCACAGCAACAGAGATCAAGGTTTTGCGTCTGGTTTGTGAGGGACTGGAATACAGCGAGATCGCAGAGCGGTTAAATTATACAAAGGATAATGTAAAGTATCATATCCGTAATATTCTGCAAAAAACAGGTTATTCCAATAAGACACAGCTTGCCATTGCCGTAACAGGCAAACGCTACATTATTCCGAAGTTTTTTGGTGAGCAGGACGGCTCAGAAGAGAATCCAATCGTTTTATAATATAAGGGAACCTCTAAAAACCTCCTTCACGGCATATTTTCTATGACTTACATCATCTGCTGCGTTAACAAACCTTGTAATACATCAAGTATTACTGCGGTTTGTTGCCTTGCAGCTGATGCAAGTCATGTACGAAAATATGCTCGTGTCCCGGTTTTTAGAGAACCCCATAATTTTGCTAATATTCCCGGTTTCAGGCTTGAAACCGGGATTTTTCTTTTTGTAAAGTGCAAAAGTTTACCCTTATGGGTAGGGAAATGAAACAATAGAACCGGTATAATGAAATTGAAGATAGGAAAACTATACCACTTTACGCTTTGGTAAAATGAAATCCGGGAGGTGAGGATATTGCGGAGAGTTGTGATTGATATGCAGAATGTCTTGTTTGCAGATGCAGTAGCCGAAGCTCTGCGCAGATTTGATTCTGATTTTGAACCGATTATGAGTGAATGCCCGGATAAAACCCTGTTACTATGCGATGCTTTGCTGGCCAACGTTCTGATTATGGAAGTCACCGCATATACACCGTGGAGACTGGAGGAACGGATGAAAATTCGTGACGAACTGAGAAAACGTAATCCGGATTGCAAAATTGTGCTGGTAGTCGATGAGAATACCGAGAAAAAGCTGGCAGACCGGATACGACAGGCAAAGAAAGACGGTCTGGTAGACAATTTTATCTATAGTTCCGTTTCTTCCAGCTATCTGTCGGCGGTCATCGACGCACTGTGATAAGTGCGGATGGGAACCGGAAAAGGGCGCAACGCCTCCGAAGTTCTGCCCGGAATGCGGCGACCAATTTGATGATGGAGATATCATCTGAGGTATATAGGGAACATATTTAGAATTAAATTCAAAAACAGGAGGATAACGATATGGCTAAAGAAACTTGCAAACACTGTGGGAAGGAAATTGGGTTCACATCCCAGGTCAAGCTGATCGACGGAACATTTATCTGTAAAGACTGCTACAAAAAGGCAGGCGAAGTGTTCCACAACATGGTACATGGTTATGCAGCATACGATAAGCTGCTGCGTGAACAGGAGCGAAATGACAGGATTTATAAAGCCATTCTGAAAGGGCAGAAGAAATCCGAGATGTTTGGAGCCACCAGCGCCTGGTATCTCTACTGTTATGCCGGCTGCGGACTTATGTACTTCAAAACGGAACGCGGTGGTTTTGTGGGGTTTGGCGCTGATAAGATTTACAATATCTATCGCTATGCCGACCTGGCAGCGTATGAAGAAATCGACGGAAACTCAGCCATTGACAATCGGATGAACAACGGTGAGCCGTACATTCACCTCGTCTTCAACGGCGATTATGCCGTCCGGGATGTTTATATGCCAAGCAAAGAAGGTATGTATAAGAAACTGTCCCAATATTTCGATGAGTGTTTTGGCTTGGGCGGCAAGGGCATTGGAGGCTTTAAGAAGGCAATGCAGAAAAATAAGCAGGACATTATGGCGATAGGTGCCATGACCCAGGGCATAAAGAGTGTGCTCTCCAGCGGAGATCAGGCTCAGGCAGCGCAGACCATCACCGAAAGTGCGCAGTTTATCATGCAAGGCGATCGCACAGAGTGGATCCAGAAGACCGAAGCGGCTCTTGCCGGTGCGGGAATTGATTGGAATGTATAAATAAGAAATCTATGTGCTTTTGATGGTGCGTACATAACAAGAGTAAAAATGAGGGCTTATTACAATGAAAATGAAACGTATGATAGCAATAATGCTTACCTTTATGATGATTGGCAGTCTTACTGCCTGTGATGGTGACAAGAAGGAAAATACCCCTGAAACTTCGTCACAGACGGAGAGCGAAAATGAGTCTGCTGCCCCGGAAACGCAGGAATCGGAGGAGACAGAACCGGCAGAACCGACTGTGGAGCAGGTTTTGGATACATACTATTACAAGGCTACATTGAATCTGCCGGCATCAGAAGCCGGAGATGGAAGTCTCGAATCGAAATATGTGGTTGAAGAATCAACTCAGCGTGGGTCATCTGACTGCGGCATTGCAAGTGACACGGTTGCCATTGAGCTAACGTATAAAAGCTATACCTTTCAAACCAATATGTACTACCAGGAAAAGTATGGGGAAAAGGATCCCAATTTTGAAAATTATGTAGAGTATATGTTGGACAGCAGCCTTCAAGACGCATTTACCACGGGTATAGAGGAAACAAAGGTTGGGGACTATGAAGCGCTGAAATACATTTACAATGGTGTCAATTATGTTTTGAATGTGGATGGACTGCCTGCGCAGTTTATTGTCGCTGTGATCCCTCTGACTGAAGACGCAGATCCGGAGGCGCTTGCAGCGGATCCTGAAATCAATTCCATCATCAATTCCATAAAAGTAGAGGCACTCAACAATTAAGTTTTCGGGATCTCGAACCTCTATGGCAGTGGAACAGATTCTGACATGGGGGAGGCAGGCAGATCCTACCTCCCCCTGCTTATCACTGAGAAAATGAAAAAGGAGTGATTATTTTGGCGAATTTACAGGAATATAAATGCCCGGCTGCGGTGGGGCGATCGCTTTCGACAGCGCACTCCAAAAAATGAAGTGTCCGTTCTCGGCACAGAATTTGATATGGAGACCCTGCAGGGGTATGACGAAGAACTGAATAGTGAGCCGGAAGAAAATATGAGCTGGGATACCGCTGCAGGAAGCGAGTGGCAAGAAGGAGAGCAGTCAGGGCTTCGTTCTTATGTGTGTAATACTAAACACCAATAAAAAACGGAAAAAATCTGCGCCGAAATCCAATATAAAACTGTTTTCAACAGTTACAAGATTGTCGGCTTGATTTTTTTCATATTTTAAATGGTGTTTAGTATAAGTCCTGCGGAGGAGAAATCGCAAAATGACGATTCGGGAAGCAGTACCCACACATCCGACTCCGGAACGACCCATGGCGGAGGCGGCGGTAAGTTTTAACACTGTCAGACGTCACAATTTGGAAGGAAGGAGGGCTGTATGAAAAAGCGAATGATATTTTTAACTGTCATTGTAATTCTTCTCATAGGAGCAATTTTCGCATATCGGCATTTTGTATTGGAGCGGAGCGTTGACGTTCCCGGCATGGAAAACCCAGCGAGACCTATACTGGAACTGCTGAACGCCGAGTGGATGTCGGAGGACGGCGTATGGAACGCACACATAGGCGGCAAAGAAGGCAACACATTTGATCTCAGCTGCCGGCAGGAGCTGGTGTACAGCGGCAATTTCTCCTTAGGTTCCCAAGGGGATGACCTTAACGTCAAGACGGAACTTGACTTCTATGATAAGCAATTTAAAAGCGAGGATGGGAGCATCTCCGGTACCATTGAGAGCCTCTATGTGGAAAATTGCAGGATGTATCTGGATATCACCTCTTCAAAAAAGGGGGAAGACAGCATAAGGCAGCAGGTCGTTCTGAACCGGGTGGAGTACGTCAAGCCCACTGAAAACGAATCGGAGAAAATACAGGAGGTTTCAGAAATGAAGAAGTTAGTAGAATTTTCATGGCATCAAAGCGCCATGAGCTACGACGGCTGTTTCGATTTCCAAATCACATTCTCTGAGCAGGGATCCGCTGCTCCCCACCTGTACTGTAATTATACGGACCCGGAGACCTACGAACGCATTGAGATTGGGGAGGAATGCTCCGGGTTTCAGTGGATGGGTATGGGAAAAACGGAAACCGAAGCGAGTGACGAGGTATGCCCAACCATCCCCTTGGAGCGCTGGGAAGAACTGGCTGATTACCTGCGCAAGGCGGAGTTGCCCGACTACAGCCCACCGCCTACGGGTCTTATGGACGCAACCGACAGCAATATCCATGTCACATGGTGGGACGGCGGCAAAGAGTTTTCCAACAGCTACGATGGTACATACGCCCATGATCTGCTGAAGCTGCTTCAGGACATTGCGGAGGAAGTATACCGCAAAGCATTGGAAGAACCCAAACAGGAATGAGCGCTGAAAAAGCACTTGTTCCATAGAAAAGGAGGAAATACATATGCAAATCAAGATGAAACGGTCTCTTGCGGCAATATTAATGCTGGTGATAGCTCTCTCCCTTGCCGCCTGCGGTGGGAAGGACAAGAACTCTGATGGGGGCAGCGACAAGGCGGAGACCATTATTCTGGGCAATTACACTGCTGTATTCAAGGGATATACCCTTACCAAGGACGACGAGGGCAACGACGCAATAGTTCTGACCTATGACTATACCAACGGGGGCAAGGACGAGCAATCCTTTGCATGGGCGTTCCTTTTTGAGGCAACGCAAGCCGGTGTAACGCTTGGCTCACCTATGTATGATGAAAACTATAACCAGATCACCAAGAATTATGAGGAGAATGTTCAGAAAAACCAGACACTGGAGGTGGCGATTGCCCTCACATTGGTCAACACAACGGATGATGTGACTATTGTGTTCTCTGATTTTGATGAGCATAAGTACACCCAGACCGTAAAGTTGTCCGGACTTGGCGGACAGGCTCCCGACCCGGTGGAGACTGGATCGAAGGAGACCGGAAAGGCGGATAATGGACAGGAGGAAGTCGGCAGCTACAGGCTATATGAGATGACATTTGAGGGAGATACCTTTGACAACGCATTTCTGGAATCTACAGGGATGGATACATTGTATACACTGGATCTTGCTGCTGACGGCAACGGCGTACTGAAACTGGGTGAAGACGAAAGTCCTGTTACATGGAAGGATGGTAAAATCACCGTTACCGCCAGTGGTGCAGTCTATACTTACGAGTTCAAGGACGGCATGATCACTCTCACGGAGACTACCGGAGACACCATGGTATTCCGGAAGACAGACGCTGTGGGCACTGCGGACGTTTCCGACGGCTTAAATCCTGCGGATGGAAACGGCTCCGCTGCGGAGCTGACAGCTTATCAGCAGTATTGGAGTGGCGACTGGTACGGTTGGACATCTTACAGTAACGGTACCAACGATTATGAGACCCTGGACGGTTTTTACTTGGACTGCATGGCTCGGATCGAGGTCGATGAAAACGGCGAAGGAACTGTACTGCTCTGGGACGAGGCCACTTCTGTAGGCGATCCCCGAGCTTATGTGTCGATCCGGATCTCTGACGGCGGCTTTGAGCAGGGACGGCTCAAGAGTGTGAGCGGCTATTTTTCGGACGGAGATGTTGAGGATGCTGATTGGCTGGTAGATCCGGATGGTCTTGGCTACGAAAACCTGATCTGTATCGAAGGTTCATATAAGGACCCGGAAGATTTCTTCAGCGGCTATGATTATACGATCTACCTGCGGCCTTGGGGTCTGGATTGGGCGGACATTGAGGAAGAACAGCCCGATGGTTTACCGGGTCATTACTATGACTGGTATCTTCCTGCAATTGAGGCAGGAAACGGTATGCCCGATGTGATCGGAGGGGATTATGGCAGCCTTGCTCCCGGAGAAGTGCCCGACAGCCAGATGGAGGGACAGAGTGGGGAGATGTCTGATCCCAACGCTTCTGCGGTGGACGGTACTTGGCAGCAGCCCGTTTATGGTGATTACGGTCTGTCTAAAGCCGATGCCGCAGGAATTGTTCCGTTGGATGAGCTGATTTATGTGGCTGGATACTACGCAGATTCTCAGATCGGCTCTGCCTGGTACGATGCCGTGTATAACTCCTTTGACTATGTTCACGGTAAGCCCCTGGTAAACGACCCTCGGTGGGAGACGGGCAAGACCCATCTCTATCAGTGGTCCGCTGAGAGCGGTGAGTACGCCACTATGATTTTCGAGGTGACGGACTACTCCATCGGGATTGAAAAATTGCAGTCGGTGGAGACCAGTCCCGGGCTGCTTGATTAAAAAGACACGTCCATTACTCAAAGTGAGTTAAGAAAGGAAGAAAATCAATGAGCATTTTTGATCAGTTAAAGAGTAAAGCAGCAATAGCGGCAGGCGCCGCCATTAACAATTTGGGAAATAAGAAAGAAACCTTTACTTTTACTGTACTGCCGGAAAGTGTAGAACAGATGAAAACGCTGCCGGAGGCGGCGATGGACACACCTTTCAAAACGGCGGCGCTGACTGTTTGCGCCCTATGCGCCTTTGCTGCGGATCAGGCTGTGGGAACAGATATGCTGAATTTCCTGCGTGGACCGCGTCCGCTGACAGGCCAGGATATTTCTTTTATCAAGGATCGTTTCCGTGGAGGTGCTCGCAGCTATATCATTTTCTCCTATTTCGGCGGTTCGAAACCGGAAAATGATTACACTCCTTCCCAGCCCTATACCGTGACGGTCACCTCGGACGCTCATTCCTTTGATGAGCAAGGGTATGCGAGACTCTATATCGCCTGCGGCGGTGCAGACAGCCCTCGTCCGGTCAAGCTGAGGAAAAAGGGAGACGGGCAGTGGTGCCTTTGGGAGCAGTACCTGCTGACTGACATTCGCCAGCCGAAGGCAAACGACCCATGGGCGTAAGCAATACGAAGAATAAGTGAAAGGAGAAATGTAGTTATGGAAATAATTGGTCAATGGAAGGTATCGGCGGTTCTCTCGGGCGTAGACGGCACATTGAAGTGGGTCACGAGGGAGGAAGCGGAACAGATTGAGGATTTTGACTTATCTATGTTTGATACTATTACGGAGTTCAGGTCGGATGGAACGGTCTGCGATCTGCTCCGCATTCCTCAGGATATGCCTCAGGATGAGATCGACAATGCGGTTGCGGCAGGATACGAGCTTGCCGGCGACTTCCTTGTGGCAGGTAAGCACGCATGGAAAGAGGAGAATGGTAAGATTTTCTACAATACGAACATCACCGGAGAGATACTCGGCGAAGAGGTGTCCCCGTGGGCTGAAATTGCAGAGGACCCGGAGGGAAACATCACCCTCATGGATATTCTGCGCCTGACTCGCATTTGAGGAGGTTTGGGCAGGAAGGAGTTGAATGATTTGAAAAAGAGATATGGGGTTCTGCTTTTTAAATTTGTTCTACTGCTGACTGCTTTGTGCTCCTGCGGACAGCAGGCTGGGCAGATGGAACAAACGGAACAGCCCAAAAGCAGCAGTGAGGAATCCTCCAACAGCCTTGTAACGCATGAGACAGAAAAGCCCCTGCCTGAAAAAACAAAGGAAATTGCCATTGCTGAACTTTACAGTGAGGAAGGCGAAGAAACTTCCGGTGATGGCTTCGCCTACAATTATTTTTTCCATGTGCCGCAGATCGAGGACGATACAACCGACGCTGCAGCCATCAATCAGGAGATCGCATCCACCTATGGCGAAACCGCAAAGGAGTGCCTGGAGAGCATCCAAAATAAGGAGATCCCCTATTGCAGCAACGTGGAGTATGAGTGCTTCCGCAGCGGTGACATTCTCTCGCTGGTGCTGAAATACGCCTATTTTTATGACGGCTTTGAGGGGTACACCGCTTACAGTTATGATACGGCAAAGGGTGTGCGGCTGACCAACGAAGACATCCTAAAAATGCAGGACATAACAGAGGCGGATTACATGGACGTCCTGCGCCGTGCGGCTGCGAAGGATTTTGACGATGCTTACTAATGCTTTAAAAGAGTTTCCGTTGTTCAGCTGAATCTTGATTTATCTTACCGGCATATTCCAATTTAACAAAAGCACCTACCCTCACAGGGCAGGTGCTTTTCTGCTTAACTTACTTTGTTTTTCTTCAATTCCTCAAAAGCCTTTTTATTTTCCTCATTCTCATAAAATTCAAGGATAGAGGGATAAAAAGTACGTTCTAAAGATTCGTAAACAGCTTGCGGAAAAGTTAAGTCTGTGGGTTCAATATGAACTTAGTATAAGATAATTCCCACAAAGAATGTTAATTTAAGATCAATTGACCGCTTATGGGATCCTTTATACCTAATAAAGCCATGATCAATGCCATTCTTATATATAAACCGTTTTGAACCTGATCAAAATATGCGGCACGGGCATCTTTATCGACCTCAAGTGTAATTTCATTGACCCTTGGGAATGGATGCAAAACAGCCATACTATCCTTCGCACGCTTCATTTTATTTTCATCCAACACATAGACACCATTAAATCGCATATACTCTTCTTGGCTTGAAAATCGTTCCTGCTGGATTCTTGTCATATAAAGAATATCCAATTTATCTATCGTTGTTTCTAAATTGTCTACTTCTGAATATTTCATATTTTCTTCCAAAAAGCGCTCCGGCATTTTGAGTTCTTCCGGAGATATGAAATAAAATTCAATGCCGCTATAGTATTTATTCAGAATTTGTGTAAGAGAATGAACTGTACGGCCGTATTTTAAATCACCGCAAAATCCAATAACAAAATTGTCAAGTCTTCCAAGCCTTTGCTTTATTGTATATAGATCAAGCATGGTTTGTGAAGGGTGCTCGTTGCTTCCGTCGCCTGCATTTATTATAGGGATACGGGAATACTCCGATGCAAGTCTGGACGTACCTTCTTTAGGGTGACGCATAGCCACGATGTCCGCATAACACTGTATAACTCTAATCGTATCTTCAACAGACTCGCCTTTGCTTGCACTTGAAACCTCTGCCGACGGAAACCCGATAACGTCTCCGCCCAGTTTTTGCATAGCTGTTTCAAATGAGATCCTTGTACGAGTGCTTGATTCGTAAAATAATGTTGCAAGGCGCTTATATTTTGCTAATTCTCTGTATTCTTCGGGATGCTTAGAAATATTTTCGGCAACCGTCAGTAATAACTCTGTTTCGTTTTTGGTGAAACTATTTGATTCAAGCAAATGTCTCAGCATACGTTCTTCTCCTTTTTATTTTCCATCAAGTGATCTATACTTACAAGCTTTGTACACAGCGAGAGTATATATATTGCAGTTTTGATCTCACTTTCGGTGGCAAATGAAGGTGCGATACGAATGTCGTTATCATTTTTGTTATATCCTTTGGGATGAGTTGCGCCTGCAGGTGTAAATATTACTCCTGTTTTTTTGCACATATCAACTATCTTAGTGGCACATCCGGGCAGAGTTTGGTAAGAAAAGAAATATCCGCCGATAGCTTTTGTCCAGCTGGCTATATTCAAGTCCGAAAGCTCTTTTGATAAAATATCGTAAGCGGCCTCGAATTTTGGACGCATAATATCTGCGTGTTTTTTCATATGCTTTTTGACACCGCTCAGATTTTTGAAGTATCTTGCGTGCATCAATTGATTTAATTTGTCAGGTCCGATGGTTGCGTATTTCAAAAAGCTTTTTATATCGATAAGATTTGCCGGGCTTGTAGCTACTGCACTTATTCCGGCACCGGGGAAGGTTATTTTGCTTGTAGATGCAAATTCATATACAAGATCGGGATTTCCTGCCGAATTACATTCCGCAATAATGTCAGGTATAGCAATAAATTCATCGGTAAAATCATGTACACAGTACGCATTATCCCAGAAGATCCTGAAATCATTTGCGGCAGGCTTCAGCTTTGCAAATCTTTTTACTACCTCGTCGCTGAAAACAATTCCTGTTGGATTCTGATATTTCGGAACACACCAGATACCTTTGACCGAGTCATCCGAAATGTATTCTTCTATTTGATCCATATCCGGTCCGTCTTCATTCATGGCGATCGGGATAAGTTCAAAGCCAAAGTGCTCTGTTATAGCAAAATGTCTGTCATATCCCGGAACAGGACAAAGGAATTTTCTGTTTTTTACTTCGTACCAAGGCTTGTTTCCGCAAATTCCGTCTGTCATTCCATGGCTGATAAGCTGATACATTAAAGTCAGGCTGCTGTTTCCGCCGATGATAACATTATCCATATGGGTATTCATAATGCTCGCCATAAGCTGCTTGGCTTCGGGAATTCCGTCAAGTCCGCCATAGTTTCTGCAGTCCATGCCGGATTCCGAATCAAATAATGTATTATGGTTGATAACATCCAGCATATTAAGAGATAACTCCAGCTGTTCCTTGGAGGGTTTTCCTCTTGACAGATCCAGATTCAGATTTTCTTCGGATATTTGCTGTAATTCCGCACTGCATTTTTCTTTTTCGGCAAGTAACTCTTCAACAGTAAGCTCTAAATAATTCATTTATTGATCCTCCGTTACTTTGATGTTGATTTTTCTTAGCTTTTATATTATAATATAAGAAAATATATATGAAAAATCTTTATTTTATATATTTGATATATCAATTTTGTATGGAGGATTCAATGTATATCAGTTATGATTATTATAGGGTTTTCTACTATGTTGCAAAGTACAAAAACATTTCTCAGGCTGCAAAAATTTTGTTGAACAACCAACCAAATGTTACAAGGACAATTAAAGCTCTTGAAAACGCCTTAGGATGCAAATTATTTGTCCGCAGCAACCACGGTGTTTCCCTTACATATGAAGGCGAGCGGCTTTTTAAACACGTGCAAATTGCATTTGATCAATTGGAATCAGGGGAAGAGGAAATTGCTCTTAATAAAACACTTCAAAGAGGCGCTGTATCTATTGGTGCCACCGAGATCGCTTTACACTGTCTGCTTTTGCCTGTACTCCAACAATTTAAAAAGCTCTATCCTAATGTAAAAATAAACATTACCAATCAGTCCACCCCTCAGGCAACCAATGCTGTTAAAAACGGGCTTCTCGATTTTGCATTAGTGACAACTCCGACTGTACGGTCAAGCAACATAAATGAGAAAATAATAAAACAGATAAAAGAAATAGCTGTATGCAGCGGTGCATATAAAGAGCTGCTGCATAATACTGTGACCCTTGAACAGCTTTCAACCTATCCGATCATATCCTTGGGACCGGAAACTATGACGTACAAGAGGTTTGAGGCGTTTTTCAACGATAATAACTGCCAATTTAATCCAAGCATTGAGGCAGCTACTACCGACCAGATAATTTTAATGTTAAAAGCAGACCTTGGTATCAGCTTCATTCCCGAAGAAATGATAACGCAGATAGATGAAATACAAAAAATTGACCTTTTGGAAGAAATACCTCCAAGGCATATCTGTTTGATAAAACGCAAGGACCACACTCTTAGTATTGCAGCCAAAAAAATAGAAGAAATGATCTTCAAGAATAGCTGAAATGGCAAACGCTTCCTTAGTCACGGTTTTTCAACGAATAAACAAACAATGAAATATTCATGAAAACATAGGCGTAATTTTTTGTAGGGGACGGGTTTCCCGTCCCGATTTAACCAAATTTGTGGCAAACGGGACGGGAAACCCGTCCCCTACAATAGTTTGTTAATAATTTTGTGAGAAATAACTTACTTGTTGAAATACCGTGTTTCCTTAGCAGCGGTAGCTTGCAATTTATGTATATCTGTGCTATTATTGTAAATGGCATTTCAACAATAATAACGGAGGGAAACAATGAGTAAATTCAGAAAACAGCATATGGCAATTGAATGGCACGACATTGTCCATGATGAAAATTACGAACCTGCTGTAAATGCCTCGCTCAAAGAAAAAGCAACGCTTGTGGGTCGTGTGGGACTGATGATGCTTTCGGTGGGTACAGGTGCATGGCGAGTACGTGCGTCAATGAATAAAATTGCAAGAGCGCTGAATATAGTGTGTAACGCCGATATCGGACTGCTGTCGATAGAATACACCTGTGTAGAAAACAGCGAAACTTACACAAACGCAATATCACTCAGCACAACCGGAATAAACACCGACAAACTTAATCTGCTGGAGAGCTTTGCCGACGGGTTCAGCGAAAGAGCGGAAAAATATACCATGATGCAGTTTCACCGAATTCTTGACAAGATACAGGATATGCCTTCAAATTATAAAGCGTGGCATCTTGCGTTCGCTTCGGCGCTTGCGTGTTTTGGGTTTACGTTTTTGCTCGGAGGCGGCATAATCGAAATGATATGTGCTTTTTTAGGCGCAGGAATAGGTCAGTTTGTCAGAAAAAAACTGCTTGAACGTCACATAACCCTGCTGGCAAATGTATCCGCAGCAGTTGCAACGGCAGGCTGTACATACGCTGTGCTTATCAAACTTGCGGAGCTTATTTTCGGAATATCTCCCGTTCATCAGGCAGGTTATATTTGCTCAATGCTGTTCGTGATACCGGGATTTCCGCTTATTACGGGAGGTCTCGACCTGGCAAAACTTGATATACGTTCGGGTTTTGAACGTATAACATACGCTTTGATAATAATTATTATGGCTACTTTAACAGGCTGGATAACCGCCATGATACTTAAATTATCGCCGTCGGATTTTGCAGCGATCGATATGGATCCTGTTCTTAAACTTGTATTGCGTATGATAACAAGTTTCTGCAGTGTTTACGGATTTTCCTTCCTTTATAACAGCAAGCAGAAAATGGCGGTCACGGCAGGAATTATCGGAATGATCGCAAATACTCTGCGGCTGGAGCTTATAGATCTTACCAATATCCCCGTAGCAGTTGCCGCATTTATCGGTGCGTTATCGGCAGGACTTCTTGCATCCGCTATAAAGTCGAAAATCGGCTATCCGAGAATTACGCTCACAGTGCCATCAATAGTTATTATGGTTCCCGGAATGTTTATGTATAAGGGCATATACTTTTTGGCGCTTGAGGATATTTCAACGGGTGCCTTGTGGCTTGCAAAAGCATTTCTGATCGTTCTTGCATTGCAGCTGGGACTTGTTTTTGCACGAATTCTTACCGATATTAATTTCAGGAAGAGCAGTTGATGTCTATACACAAAAAGGGCTGCTGCACGTTAATTAAAAATTTATAAAATTGTGGGCGGATAATATCCGCCCCTACATAAACTGCGTATTTTAGCGCATTTATCTTGTAGGGGCGGCTATTAGCCGCCCGTTTTTATTAGTATAACTCCACACTTCACTCTCCACACTTCACTCTCCACACTTCACTCTCCACACTTCAAACTTATTCAAAAACAAAGCCACTTCCGACGCAAAACGTCAAAAGTGGCTTTGTTTATTATTTTTAGTTGTTCATTGTCGTAATTGGTGTTATTTAGAACAATATTACAAGGAATTGCGACACTAATACGACCGAGATCAAAGCAACAGGGTAGGTTGAAGCGTATGCGGCAGCTACATCTTCCGTACCTGCGGTATTGATAAGAGTACCCAAGGCAGGTGTACTTGTCATACCTCCTGTGATAGCGCCAAGGTTGTTAAGCAGGCTGAGCTTCAGAACGTACTTAGCAAAAATAAAGCCCATAAGCATAGGAACGAGAGTCATGATCATTCCATATACGAAGTACATAATATCGAAGTTTGCAACAAACTTTGCGCCGCCGGGGATACCTGCGCCCACAAGGAAAAGCACCAGTCCAAACTCACGGAAGAGCTTAAGTGTAGTGGTTGAAGGCATAACGTTTACCTTGCCGAATCTTCCGAAGTGACCGAGGATCAAGGATACAAGCAGGCATCCGCCTGTTGTGGTGAGCGAGAAGCAAGTTCCTGTTACACCGTTTCCCGAAAACAGGCTTGAATATCCTTCGCCCGAAAGAGGGATCTTTACAGCACCGACGAGAACGCCAACAATAGCCGCCAAAGCGAATGGGGCAATACCCATATGGTCAAACTCGAAAAGTTTACCGCTGAAAGTCTCCTTTTTGCTTTCTTCCTTGACAACGATCTTTGCTCTCTCTTCCTCCATATTTGCCTTTGAGAGCTTGGGAACGATCTGAATGAAAAGAACTACACCGATAACGCCGAAGATGTACGCTATACCGTGTCCTACAGAAACCAGACCCTCATACTCTTCGGCAACAGTTGCTTTTGCCGCTGAAAATGCAGGAGTAGAGGTAAGAGAACCTGAAAGAAGTCCTACGATCATTGCAACGAAGCCATCCTGATCTTCAATAGATGAACCGTAACCAAGCACCTCGCCAAGTCCGATACAGCCTGCTGCCGCAGCTCCGCCGGCAAGGATAATAACAAGAGCGATCAGTACATACGACTTGAAGTTTTTCTTGAAATTACCAAAAAACTTAGGACCTGCAATATATCCGACAGATGTTACAAAGAGAATAAGTCCAAGGTTCTCAATAAGTTTTAGCCCTTCTGAGAAATCGTAGGGTTTAGACGATGCGTCGAATACAAGCATTCCCTCATCGTTCACGCCGAAAAACAAAGCACCGAACAGAAGCGCCACAATGAACACGCCTGCATCACCAAGCGAAATGCCTTTAATTGTTATTCTTCCGAGTGCGTAACCCGTCATAAGCACGGCAAACACAACGAAGAGCATCGTTGTGATATTGTTGACAGAAATAACTCCGTCAAAAAAACTCATAATTTTATGCCTTCTTTCTTATCTTTTCTTAGTGTAGTCAGGCAGAAGTTTAGGAGATACTGTATCAGTATTGATACCTGCTTCAGCGATCTCATTTTCAAACTTCTCAATGTGAGAGAGGGTGAGCTTTCCAAGGTTTACCGAAGAAGCCGCAGCCGCTGCATTGATACCTGCATTACGTCCGAATACAATGATGTCAAGCAGAGAGTTACCCATAAGTCTGTTCTTTCCGTGAATACCGCCGACAGCCTCACCTGCAACAAAAAGATTCTTGATATTGGTAGTCATTCCGTTTACGTTAATATCAAGACCGCCATTCTGATAATGAAGCGTAGGATAAACAAGGATAGGCTCATAGCGAATATCAATGCCGTACTTCTCAAACATTCTCCACATAGCGGGGATCCTGTTCATTATCGTTCCTTCTCCGCCGATCTTTTCGATCATCGGTGTATCAAGCCAAACGCCCATACCGTTGCCGCAGTCAATTCCGTTGCCGCGTTCACTGCACTCACGGATTATAGAAGCCGCAGTTACGTCACGAGTCTCCAGCGGATGCATAAATACTTCACCGTTCTTGTTGACAAGTTTTGCTCCGAGAGAACGTACCTTTTCGGTTACGAGTGCGCCAAAGATCTGATCGGGGAAAGCAACGCCGGTGGGGTGGTACTGGAGTGTTTCGGCATAAAGCAGCTTTGCACCTGCACGGTATCCAAGAACAAGACCGTCAGCAGTTGCACCGTAGTGGTTAGATGTGGGGAAGCCCTGATAGTGCATTCTTCCTGCACCGCCTGTTGCGATAACAACAGTCTTTGCCTTTGCTACAAGCAGCTCCTTGGTTTCCATATTCATAAGAACTGCACCTGCAGCATTGCCGTTTTCATCAAGAATAAGCTCGATAGCAGCGGTGAAATCAATAACGGGGATCTTACGGTTAAGCACCTCGTCACGAAGAGTTCTCATGATCTCTGCACCGGAGTAGTCCTTTGCAGCGTGCATACGCTTACGGGAGGTTCCGCCGCCGTGAGTGGTGATCATAGTTCCGTCAGCTTCCTTGTCAAACTCAACGCCAAGGTTAGAGAGCCACTGAATTGCCTCGGGAGCGTCACATACGAGCTTTGCAAGAAGCTCTTTTTTAGCGGCAAAATGTCCGCCGCCGTATGCGTCAACAAAGTGTGTTGCAGGAGAGTCGTTGGGCTTATCTGCAGCCTGAATGCCACCCTCTGCCATCATAGTGTTTGCGTCACCCATACGAAGTTTGGTAACGACCATAACATCAGCACCTGCTTCATTTGCTTCAATTGCAGCCGAAGCACCTGCGCCGCCGCCGCCGATAACAAGAACATCGGTCTCGTAATCGGGCTTGTCAAGACATACGCTGTCAGCCGTAATACGGCTGTGAGCCTGAAGTATCGCTGCAAGCTCCTTAGGAACCTTGTCACCCTTGTTAGGACCTATTTTCAAAGTTTCAAACTCGTCAACCTTATAGTCGGGGTGGAAGGAAGCGAGCACGTTGTCCTTTTCTTCAGCCGTCATACGAACCGGCTCAAGAGCAATATTTTTTTCTCTGGAGGCTTCTACCAAAGCAAGAGACTCCTTAAACTGTTCAGAATACATCTAAACTTCCTCCTTACTTTTCTATATCACGATTGTTATAGAGTTCTTTCATCTCATCGATGGGCTTCTGCATCAGTGCTTCGATAAGGTCTTTGAAATCGCCGTTTTTGATTTCCTTTACACGTTCCTCAAGATGACCGCATCCGGGAGCAAGGTACTTACCGTTGATTCTTCTTGCAAGCATAGCGACCTGAGGGTGTGAAATTCCTGCAGGGCATCTGGACGAGCAAACACCGCACATAACACAGTCGAAAGACTCCTCTGCGCACTTTTCAAAATCACCGCGCTGTGCGTAAGCGATATACTGCATAACATTAAGTTTCTGTGTGCAGGCTTTAGTGCAGGCGTTGCAGCCGATGCAAGCGTAAATCTCGGGATAAAGCTGCATCATAACAGTTTCGTTTACAGGGATCTCATTAATGTTGTAAACCTCTTTTACAAGAGGGAAGAAAGGCAGGGTCGCAATATACATATTGTCCTCAACCTTTGTCTGGCAAGCAAGGCAAGCATGAAGCTCCTTGTCGCCTTTGATACGGTAAATGGTAGCGCAAGCACCGCAAAATCCGTTTCTGCATCCGCATCCGCGAATGAGCTGATAGCCTGCATACTCCATAGCGGTCATGATCGTAAGATTTTCCGGAACCTCATACTTTTTACCGAAAAGAAATATGTTTACTGTCTTTTCCATTTTTTATTCTCCTTTAATATTCGCTGGGCAGCTCTTCCAGTTCGTCGCATCTGAATACAGGACCGTCCTTGCATACGTATTTTGCACCAACATTACATCTTCCGCATTTACCAACGCCGCACTTCATACGAAGTTCGAGGGTGGTGTAGACCTGAGTTTTATCAAATCCAAGTGCTATAAGTCCTTCAAGCGTAAACTTGATCATAATAGGCGGACCGCAAAGCACCGCAGTTTTATTGGTATCAAAGCCCAGCTCCTTAACATAATTGGGAACAAATCCAACGTGACCGTCCCAATCGGGCTGTGCATTGTCAATAGTGAGGTGTACGTTAACACCGGCATCATTTGACCATTCCTCGATGATCTCCTGATAGTCAAGAAGGTCTGCCTTGCTGCGTGAGCCGTAAACGATGTCGATATCGCCGTAACGGTCACGGTAGTGACGGCAGTAGTTGATAACGGAGCGAAGAGGAGCAAGACCTACACCGCCGGCAATGAAGAGAAGGTTTTTACCTGCAAATACATCGTCTACGGGGAAGGGATTGCCGTAAGGACCTCTGATGGTGATCTGCTGACCCACCTCTGCCTGATGGAGCCATTCGGTCACGCAGCCGCACTTTTTGATAGAAAATTCCATATATTCGGTATTTGTGGGAGAGGAAGTAATTGAGAACATTGCCTCGCCGACACCGGGGATAGAGAGCATCGCACACTGTCCCGGACGATGGTCAAACGCCTTCTTTCCGTCGGGAGTTACCACACGGAAGGTTTTGATATCCGGAGTGTCTATGCGCACATCAGTTATGACTCCGACCGTAGGAATCAAAGTATCGTTGATATTATTCACCTTTATTTCCTCCAATCTTCTTCATAACTTTTACTATATTCATGGAGATAGGACACTTTGCAACGCATCTGCCGCATCCTACACAGCTGAAAAGGCCATCGTTGTTTTCGGGATAATAAACGAGCTTATGCATAAATCTCTGACGGAAGCGTTCCTTCTGGGAATTTCTGTTGTTTCCGTGCGCCATTCTGGTAAATTCCGAATACATACAGGAATCCCAGCATCTGTAACGGATAACACCGTTTCCTGTGTTAAAGTCCTTGATGTCATAGCATTGACAGGTAGGACAAACGAATGTGCAGGTTCCGCAGCCCAAGCAAGCAGAGGAAAGCTCATCCCAAGCAGGATCGTCGAAAAGCTCCTTTGTCTTTCCGCCGCCGAAAGCGTCGGTGGGAAGCTCTTTAAGGGGAAGCCTATCCATTGTTTTAGCGATATTTTCCTTCTGTGCAGCTACATCTGCATCTGAAGTATCTTCAAGTATATCACCAAGGCTGTCAAGGAGTTTGCTGCCCTTTTCGGTATTTGCCTGAAGATAGAGTGAATCCTCTGTTTTCCAGGCAGAAACATCACCTGTCGGCTCTGCAGCATTTATACCGAAAGCGGAACAGAAGCAGGTCTCGGCAGGTCTTGTACAAGCAACCGAAATGATAATGCCTTTTTCACGCTTCATAGCATAGAAGCTGTCACGAGGTTCGTTGAGGAATACTCTGTCGAGTATATCAAAACTTTTTGCGTCACAAGCACGAACACCGAATACTACAAAGTCCTCGAGCTCACTTCTTATATCGATACATTCAATATTTTTTCCCTCAGTCTTAAATCTCATAAGATCCTCGGTCTGTGGGAAGAAGAAATCCTTGGGACTTTTGTTTGTGTTAAGTGCGTCAGACCACACTGTACCTTCAGACCATTCTCCGTATGAGGCAGAGCCGTCAGCGTTGTCAACAGGCATATAAAGTTTTGCATTTTCTGCTATTTTTGCAAAGAGAGACTGAATTTTATCAAGAGAAATCTTACGCATTTTCATCCCTCCTATCAAAAACCTCGCCCGGTTCAAGATCCTCGGTCGTATAATTAACGAGAGGCGCTCTCGAACCGACCTCTGCTCCGGCCTGATACTCACCGTAGAATTCGTTTATATCCTTTATAAACTTACGGTTGAGAAGGTGGAGCGGAATATTCTGCGGACACACTCTTGAGCATTCTCCGCAGTCGGTGCAGCGACCTGCAACGTGGAACGCTCTTATAATGTGGAACATTTTTTCTTCAAAGCTGTTTGCCGGAGATTTATTTTCCACACCTGAAGCAGGGTTATCAAAAACACACTTTTCGCAGGTGCAGGCAGGACAGGCGTCACGGCAAGCGTTGCAGCGAATGCACTTTGAAAGCTCATTCTGCCAGAAAGCAAATCTCTCGTCCGGCGTCATAGCTTCAAGGCGTGAAACCTCGTCAAAACGTGCAGACTCTAAAACTTCGCCCTCATCGCCAAGAAGCTCGTCATAAGCAACGTGTTTTTTACTCTTGCAGTTTATGCAGCGCTCTGCAAGAACATCGGCAGCGTTTACTGTCACGGGTTTGTCGCTGTAAAGAGTGGAAACGCTGATAGTGTTTCCGTCCGAGTCAACAGAAGTAATACCGTCGCCTGCGATCTCCTTTACCTTTGCAATATCTGCCATTCCCTCGCAGGGAATGCCTACTGCATATACCTTTTCACGATCAAATCTGTGTTCGGTAAGAAGCTGATTGAAGCTGTATGTATCGCAGGGCTTAAGGAAAACAAGGATCTTGCCTTCAACCTTCTGTGTTTTGGAAACAAGATATTTAGAAAAATTTGCTCCGCAGAAATCATTAAAAACAAAGCCGTTCTTCATTTCATCTGCAGTTTTGAAGACAGTAGGAGTTACATCGTAACCGAATTCACCTTTACCCCATCCGAGAACACAGCTGACCGTGCCGTTTGCGAGAAGTTCAGATGCCTTATCAATCAAATTCTCACGAGTTATTTTTTGCATCTCAAATCCTCCAATCTCTTATTTTCTCCAAGAGCAGCTACCTTTTCCGCAAAATCATTCATCGTAGCGGCAAACTTAGCACCCTCTGCAGCAGATACCCATTCAACACGAGTACGTTCACGTTCAATGCCGAGGTAATCCAGCATTGAGAAGAGTGCTGCCATTCGGCGGCGTGCATAATAGTTACCCGAAGTGTAATGACAGTCACCGGGATGGCATCCACAGATAATTACACCGTCAGCACCTCTCTGGAATGCACGCAGAATAAACATAGGGTTGACCCTGCAAGAGCAAGGAACTCTTATGATCTTTACGTCTGCAGGATACGCAAGACGATTGTTTCCTGCAAGGTCTGCACCTGCATATGAGCACCAGTTGCAGCAAAACGCAACTATTAAAGGTTTATATTCATTTACTTGCATATTGCGTCAACCTCCGCCATAATTTGATTGTTCTTGAATCCGTTAAGATCCATAGCACCGGAAGGACAAGCAACGGTACAAGCGCCGCATCCCTGGCAAACTGCAGGATTTACGGAAGCTACCCTTCTTATCCTTGTTGTTCTGTCGGGCATACGGAATTCCTTATCAATATAGGAAATAGCTCCGTAAGGACATACTCTTTCACAGCTTGAACAGCCGTTGCACATCATCTCATTGGAGCTTGCAACGCAAGGATTGCCCGTGAGCTTATCCTTAACGAGAAGTCCTATGACCTTTGCAGCCGCCGCACTTGCCTGAGATACGGTTTCGGGAATATCCTTAGGTCCCTGACAAGCACCCGAGAGGAACACACCTGCTGTAGGGCTTTCTACGGGACGAAGCTTCGGATGTGCTTCTGTAAAGAAGTCGTTGGTATCCATACTTGCGGTAAGCATTGTCGCAAGAGGACGAGCAGACTTATCAGGCTCAATAGCCGCTGCCAGAACAACGAGGTCGGCATCAATATGAAGCTGCTTGTTGGCGATCAGGTCGGAGGCCTGAACCTTGAGCTTATCACCCTCGGGAACGATCTTGCCTACCATACCCTTAACATACTTAACGCCGTATTCCTCTACTGCACGGCGATAGAACTCGTCAAAGTTTTTGCCCGGAGTTCTTACGTCGATATAGAAAACATAAACCTCGGTATCGGGATATTTATCACGCGTGAGCATCGCATGCTTTGCGGTGTACATACAACAGATCTTTGAACAGTATTCCTTGCCCTTTTCGGCACAGGATTCGCAGCGTGAGCCGACACACTGAACAAAAACAATAGTATGGGGGTGCTTTCCGTCTGAAGGACGAAGCAGCTTACCCGCTGTAGGACCTGCCGCATTGGTGAGACGCTCAAATTCAAGAGAAGTTATTACATCCTTTGACTGGCTGTATGCAAACTCATCGAACTTTTCCATGCTGATAGGATTGAAGCCTGTTGCAACTACGATCGCACCGTACTTTTCCTCAATGATCTCGTCCTTCTGAGTATAATCGATAGCACCTGCCGCACAAACCTTGGCACAAACGCCGCACTTGCCGTTTTTAAGCATATTGCAGGCATTCGGGTCAATGGTTGCTACCTTCGGCACAGCCTGTGCAAAGGGAATGTAAATAGCGTGACGATTATCCATACCGAGGTTGAACTCGTTAGGCACCTTCTTCATAGGACATTTCTCTACACACGCGCCGCAGCCCGTGCAAACGTCCTCCTTGACATATCTTGCCTTTTTCGTTATCTTAACGTCAAAGTTACCTACAAAGCCCTGTACATCTGTAACTTCGCTGTATGAGAAGATACGAATTTTATCATTCTGCGCAACGTCAACCATTTTAGGTGTAAGAATACAAGCAGCACAGTCAAGGGTAGGGAAGGTCTTATCAAGCTGAGCCATTTTACCGCCTATTGTAGGCTTTTTCTCTACAATATCAACCGGGAAACCTGCCTCGGCAATATCAAGCGCAGTCTGAATACCTGCAATGCCGCCTCCGATAACCAGCGCACGCTTAGTTACAGGGGATTCGCCCGGAGTAAGGGGCGCATTAAGGTTGACCTTTGCAATAGCCGCCTTACCGAGAATAATTGCCTTTTCGGTTCCGGTCATCATATCCTTATGTACCCAGGAACATTGCTCACGGATATTGGCGATCTCGACCATATAAGAATTAAGACCTGCCGCAGCAGCCGTTTTACGGAAAGTAGCCTCGTGCATTCTTGGGGAGCACGAGCATACAACAATACCCGTAAGATTGTGTTCATGAATAGCATTCTTGATTATATCCTGACCTGCCTGAGAACACATATATTGATAATTGGTGGAAAAGACTACGCCCGGCTCGTTCTTAAGAGCCTCGGAAACCGCTGCTACGTCGACCGTGCCGGCGATATTGCTTCCGCACCAACATACAAAAACACCAACTCTTTGCATTTGTCCTTTCCTCCTTTACTTTGTATATTTTCTGAATGCGCTTACAAGAAGCTGCTGTGGAGTATCATCATCAACAATAGCAGGCACATCGTTTGCGGTCATTCGGTTGTTGCCCTGCTGTCTTATTGCGGTAAGGCGAACTGCCTCGACTACCTTTGCAGGCTCAACGCCTCTGGGGCATCTGTCAACGCACGCAAAACAGGACAGACATTTATAAAGTGACTCCGATTTAAGAAGCGGCTCAATGTCACCTGTTTCAACCATACCCACAAACTGATGCGGATGATATTCCATTTCGTCATAAGCGGGGCAAGTTGCAGAGCATTTTCCGCACTTCATACACTTACTTGTGTTGACGCCGCTCATTCTTATAATTTCTTCACGAAGATACTTATTATTTTCCATTGGTATCCTCCTTTACACCGAGAGCCTCGGCAAGAAGCTCGGTGAAATATACGATGGGCATATCTGTGCCGCACTTTTCAAGATTAAACTTGCACAATGGACAGGCAGTGATGATCATTTCAGCTCCTGCAGCCTTGGCATTTTCAATGACAGCCAAAGCGTTTTTCTTTGCCGTATCGGGATTCTCGACTGAAATGTATCCGCCGCAGCACTCGTTTCTTCTTGCATATACCACAGCTTCTGCACCAAGCGCACGGATAAGATCCTCCATTATCGTAGGATTTTCGGGGTCATCCATACGCATGACCTTGTTAGGTCTGAGAAGAAGACAGCCGTAATATGCAGCGATCTTCTTTCCGTTAAGGCTGTTTACGACCTTTTCCTTGACCTTGTCAAAGCCGACAATGTCACGAAGCATTTCAAGATAATGATATACCTCGGCCTCGCCGTTATAGTCCTTATCGGCAGCCATATAACGATTTACTTTAGCCGCAAACTCGGGATTTGTCTGCATTGCGTGATTTGTTTGCTTGATAACGTTGTGGCAGGCGGAACAAACCGTTATGAGCGGCTGAGCCTTGTCGTTTGCCTCTTTAAGGGCGCGAACGGACGAAAGCTTTGTAGCCACCTCGTTTTTGGCTGTTGTAAATACGCCTCCGCAGCACTGCCAGTTTTCGATTTCTTCCAAGGTAACACCAAGAGCCTCGGCAGCTCTGTATGAGTAAAGGTCAAGCTCCTTTGCCTTGTTTTTTAAGGTGCACCCGGGGAAATAACTTACTTTCATTAAATTACCTCCGATTTATACCATCTGTTCAGGATGGAATACCTCATCAAATTTTTCAGCTGTCAAGAAACCAAGCTCAACGCAGGCTTCTTTAAGAGAAATGTTATCTTTAAACGCCTTCTTTGCAGTCTTTGCGGCGTTTTCATAACCTATATAAGGATTAAGTGCGGTCACGAGCATAAGAGAGTTATAAAGATTGTGATGCATCTTCTCACGGTTTGCCTTGATTCCTACAGCACAGTTCTTGTTGAAGGAAAGGATCGCCTCCGAAAGAAGTCTTACGGACTGAAGGAAATTGTAGATGCAGACCGGCATAAATACGTTAAGCTCAAAGTTACCCTGAGATGCCGCCATAGTTACCGCTACATCGTTGCCCATGACCTGAACTGCCACCATAGTAACAGCCTCGCACTGAGTGGGGTTCACCTTACCCGGCATAATGGAAGAGCCGGGCTCGTTCTCGGGGATAAATATTTCGCCAAGACCGTCTCTGGGACCCGATGCAAGCCAACGCACGTCGTTTGCGATCTTCATCATATCGCAGGCAAGCGCCTTAACGGCACCGTGAGCAAAAACAAGCTCGTCCTTGGATGTGAGTGCGTGGAACTTGTTGGGAGCAGTAACGAACTTCTTGCCGGTGATCTTTGAGACCTCTTCCGCAACTCCGGTGTCAAAGCCCTTGGGAGCGTTAAGTCCCGTACCTACCGCAGTACCTCCGAGAGCAAGCTCACGCAGAGGTTCTACCGCACGTTCGATCAGCGCAACATCTCTTTCAAGACTGGATCTCCATCCGCTGATCTCCTGGCTGAACTTAATGGGAGTTGCATCCTGAAGATGTGTTCTTCCGCTCTTAACAATGCCCTCATTCTCTTCTTCAAGTCTTACGAAGGTCGCAATAAGCTCCTTAGCCGCAGGAATAAGTTTATCCTCAAGGCTGAGAACTGCAGCAATGTGCATTGCGGTGGGGAACGTATCGTTAGAGGACTGACTCATATTTGAATCGTCGTTGGGGTGGAGCAGGGTCTTGCCTGCGATCTGATTGCCGCGGTTTGCAATAACCTCGTTGGAGTTCATATTCGACTGAGTTCCGGAGCCTGTCTGCCACACAACAAGCGGAAAATGGTCATTGAGCTTACCTGCCATGACCTCATCGCAAGCCGCTGTGATAGCTGCAAGTTTTTCGTCGGTCATTTTTTCGGGGCGAAGCTTATTGTTGGTAATAGCAGCAGCCTTCTTAAGTATGCCGAAAGCGTGGATGATCTCGGCAGGCATAGTCTCAATGCCTACGCCGATCTCGAAGTTTTCGTGGCTTCTCTGTGTCTGCGCCGCCCAAAGACGGTCAGCAGGTACCTTCATTTCGCCCATAGAATCGTGTTCAATACGATAGTCCATAGTTTTTTGATCCTTCCTTATATCAAAACATTATAATTAAATGTTGTATTTTTATATCAAGCCTTATCTTTGGCTCTCACCTTAAAAATTAACGTTTTTAATTACCTCTTTAAGTGCCTCTGCCGATTTATGAAGTTTTGCGATCTCTTCATCGGCAAGATTCTGGACTATAATAGAGCGAACGCCGGTATGGTCAACAAGTGAAAGCGAGCTTAAGCATACATCTGATATTCCGTATTCACCCTCGTGGAGAGAGGAAACTGTCAGTGCTGTATCCGCACTTCCGCTGAAGGAACTAACGATATGAGTTGATGCCATAGCAATACCGTATACGGTGCAGCCTTTGCGTGCAATAATGTTGCCGCCGGACTTTCTTACATAGGTCTCAACATCTTCTCGTGTATATTCGCTTGGGGTGTAATCGGCAGATACTATAGCGCCGTTGAACTCGGAAAGGGGAACACCGGCGATGGTTGCATTGGACCAAGCAACAAATGAGGTATCACCATGCTCACCCAAAACGTTTGCATGGACCTGCTGCTGGTTTATGTTGTAGATCTCAGCAAGGCGTGTGCGCAGACGAATGGTATCAAGAGATGTTCCGCTGCCAAAGACCTGATTTTTGGGCAGTCCTGTATATTTCAGGAATGCATATGTCAGAATATCAACAGGGTTTGCAACAATGATGTAAATTGCATTCGGACAGACCTTTACAATATCAGATGAGATCTGCTTGATGATACCAATGTTGGTCTGCACCAGTTCAAGTCTGCTCTGTCCGGGCTTTCTTCCGATTCCCGAGGTGATGATCACAACGTCAGAGCCGATCGCGTCCTCATAGGTTCCGGCATAAATGTCACAGTTGCCGATAAAAGGCGTTGCCTGTTTGATGTCAAGGGCTTCACCCTTCGCCTTTTCGGTGTCGATGTCGATAAGAACGACTTCGGATGCAGCACCTCTGGTAAGCAGTGCGAATGCAGTAGTGGCACCAACGGAGCCTGCACCTATGATTGTAACTTTCTTTTGCATATTGATCCTCCTGTATTATTAATAATAACTAACTTATAAACGTTTGCCCATTTTTTCGGGCAAAATGAAAGTTCTTCAACAAGATGTTTTAAATTTTAGAATTAAGATGGGCAAGCGAAAGCGCTAATTCTTCATGCTTCAAAAGAACATTCGGCGGAACATGGAGTGTGCAGGGGGCAAAATTCCATATCGCTTTGACCCCACAAGCAACGAGCCTGTCGCAAACCTCTTGGGCAGAGCCCTGACCTACGGTGATTATGCCGATTTTAATGTCATTGTCGGCGCAATATGCTTCAATTTCCTTAATTGGTAAAATTGACTTGCTTTTGCCGGTTTGCAGGATCGAATCGTTGCAGTCAAAACCGGCGACGATTTTGACACCGAACTCTTCAAATCCGTCGTAATCAAGAAGCGCCCTTCCAAGCTTGCCGGCTCCCACGAGTACAGCGTTGGTCATCTTTTCAGAACCAAGACAATTTTCAAGATCGCATATCAGTTTGTCACGCTCATACCCGACCCTTGGTTTTCCGCGGCCGCTGATAAGAGCCAGATCCTTGCGCACTTGAACTTCACCGAGAAATACCCCACGAGCTATTTTGGTAGCTGAGATCGTAGAATCGATCTCATCGGGAAGACCCCTTACATATCTTAAATAGACGGGGACACGGCCGAGCGTCGCTTTAGGAATAGAACGTTTCTCCATTTTCCACCCCCTTTTCTTTTTATGCTTGATTTGTTTTTTGCTTTGAGTGAATGAATTTCATATAAAACAACGAAAAAATCAATCGATATAATATGTAACGATTAATTTCGACCCAACAAATGCCATTCAAGCGAATTCACTTGAGGCAACACCGCACAAAGACCGCCTGACGGCTTTGTGTACGCCTTGCTTGCAGCTTTTCCGTCATATCGCATCAAAACTCCTTGAAATACATCAAGTATTCCTGCGTCGTTTTGATACAATCTGACGAAAAATCTGACTGCGCAATCCGCACACAATCTTTGTGCGGTATTGCCTTAAATTACTTAAATGGCACCATGTAAGATAGCTATTATTTTATAATTTATAATCCATTATATCATATCCAACAACAAAATGCAATAGATATTGACAAAAATAACACGCAATTAACCGAAAACAGATGATAAGAAACACATTATAAACATATTTCCGAAAGCCTATTGACAAACTGTAACACGGGTGATATAATTGTATACATACAGATTATACAATTTATACTAATCTTTAATCGTTCTATAGACAAAGACGGCAGATAGAACATAGCCAATCAAGGAAAGCGACCGCAGCAATGCTTGGTGCCTTGCAAGGGAGCTTGACGCCGAGTGGCTGGGTTATAGCTGTCGGATTTGTCTATAGGTTGGTTAAAGATTAGTATTATACTTGCAAGACCGTCCGGAAGGCTTGCAGGTGTTTAAGGGAACGCCGATGGGTTTATTTCTGCTGCTTTTAAGGCGAAACAGCTGCAAAGCTATAGGCGTATCCTTGATCCCAAGGAGTGTACACTAAAATGAATATCAACATCAGCAACGCAAACGGTGAGGCGATCTATCTGCAGATCGTGAACCAGATCAAGGCGCTGATACTGGAGGGCAAGCTGAAAGAGGGGGAAATGCTCCCGTCTATGCGAAATCTTGCAGTTGAACTCCATATCAGCTTTATGACTACCAAACGTGCTTATGAGGAGCTTGAACGTGACGGCTTTATCGAATCCTTTACAGGCAAAGGCTCCTTCGTAAAGGCGCAGAATTTAGAGCTTTTCCGTGAAGAACAGATAAAGCAGATCGAATCCCTGCTTATGGAGGCAGGGGATAAAGCACGAAAGGCAGGGCTTACTATACAGGAGCTTCACGAATTGCTCGACATTGTAAATGAAGGAGAATGACCATGGCTGCATATGAAAATGCAATTGAAATTTCAGGCGTTACGAAAAAATACAGCGGCTTTACGCTGGATAACAT
>JBJEQN010000120.1:0-6043 GCA_051881775.1 Oscillospiraceae bacterium
ATCAGGCTGTTGAGGACCGTGTAATGGACTCCAACGACATTGAGCGTGAAAGAGGTATCACTATCCTTGCAAAAAACACTTCCGTAAGCTATAAGGGCGTAAAGATAAACATTATCGACACCCCGGGTCACGCCGATTTCGGAGGAGAAGTTGAGCGTGTTCTTAAAATGGTTGACGGCGTTGTTCTTCTTGTTGACGCTGCGGAGGGCTGTATGCCCCAGACCCGTTTCGTTCTCCAGAAGGCGCTTGAAATGGGACTTAGGATAATCGTTGTTGTAAACAAGATAGACCGTCCCGACGCCCGTCTTGATGAAATAGGCGATGAGGTGCTGGAGCTTCTTCTCGACCTTGACGCAAGCGATGAACAGCTTGAAAGCCCCGTGCTTTTCTGCTCCGGCCGTGCAGGCACAGCTTCCCTCAGCCAGTATGAACAGGGAACCGACCTTGTTCCCCTTTTTGAAACTATACTTGACCATATCCCTGCTCCCGAGGGCGACCCCGAGGCTCCCACTCAGATGCTTATCTCTTCCATTGACTACAACGATTATGTGGGCAGAACAGGTATCGGACGTATTGAAAGAGGTACGCTGAAAGTTAACGAGCAGGTCACAGTGGGCGATTTCCACGGCAACAGAAAGCCTTACAACAGCAAGGTCGTTACCATTTATCAGATACAGGGACTTAACAAGGTGCCTGTACAGGAAGCTACCGTGGGCGACATTGTGTGGATATCCGGTATTGAGGATATTACTATAGGCGATACTCTCTGCGATGTTTCCAGCTTTGAACCTGTGCCCTTCGTTAAAATTTCCGAGCCTACCGTTGAAATGACCTTCTCCGTAAACGACAGCCCCTTTGCAGGCAGAGAGGGCAAGTTCGTTACTTCAAGACAGCTGAGAGAACGTCTTTTCAAGGAGACCCTCCGCGATGTTTCCCTGAGAGTTTCCGAGACTGAGAACACCGATTCCTTCCGTGTTGCAGGAAGAGGCGAAATGCACCTTTCAATACTTATTGAAAATATGCGCCGTGAGGGCTATGAGCTTTCCGTTTCCACGCCTAAGGTTCTTATGAAGGAAATTGACGGCGTTATGTGCGAGCCTATCGAGCGCCTTGTTATAGACGTTCCCGAGGACGGCGTAGGCGCAGTTATGGAGAAGCTGGGCAGCAGAAAGGCAGAGCTTCAGTCCATGCACCCTGCAGGAAGCAGAATGAAGATAGAATTCCTTATCCCGTCAAGAGGTCTTTTCGGCTACAAGTCTGAATTTCTTACCGATACAAAGGGTGAGGGCGTAATGAGCTCCGTTTTCTATGATTATCAGCCCTACAAGGGTGACATACCCAGAAGAAACACAGGCTCACTTGTATGCTTTGAAACGGGTGAAGCCGTTACCTACGGTCTTTACAACGCTCAGGAAAGAGGTACGCTGTTCATCGGCGCAGGCGTTCCTGTTTACGAGGGTATGATAATCGGTCAGTCGCCTAAGGTTGAAGATCTTGTTGTCAACGTCTGCAAGAAAAAGCACCTTACAAACACCCGTGCAAGCGGCTCGGACGATGCGCTCAGACTTATTCCGCCCAGAATACTCTCACTTGAGGACAGCCTTGAATTCATTGCCGATGATGAGCTTCTGGAAATAACCCCCAAGTCTATTCGTATAAGAAAGAAGATACTGGACAACAGCCTTCGTGCCAAGACAAGAGCAAAGCTGGGACAGTGATCCGATATATACAAACAGTTAAAAAAATATTCATATGCGTTTAATGTATGCAGGGCGCATTATGAAGTATAATAAGTAAAGAAAGCGAACAGAATTAATGAGGTTTTGTTCGCTTTTTTGTCATAACGATCATAAAGTCTATATACAAATCGTTTTATTTATTGAATAATATACAACAAGGAGATAAAAATGACCTTTAAATACTGTCCCCAATGCGGAAAAAAGCTGGGGAGCATGAACTGCGGCGACGACGGTGAAACGCCCTACTGCGAAAACTGCCGCAGACCCTTCTTTTCCTTTTCCTATCCTTGCGTTATATGCCTTTGCGTAACGGAGGAGGGCGGAGAGATAGTCCTTATAAAGCAAAGCTATGTTTCGGAGTTCTATGTTAACGTTGCAGGCTATGTAAAAGAGGGCGAAACGCCGGAAGAAGCGGCTGTGAGGGAAGTCAGGGAGGAAATAGGACTTGACGTTTCCGAAACCCGGTACATCGGCAGCAGCTACCACGGAAAAAGCGGAAATCTTATGATTGGATTTCTGTGCAGAGTGAAAAAGGGCGCTTTGAAGCTGTCCTCCGAGGTCGACAGCGCAGATTATTTTCCCATAGAAAAGGCTGAGGAGCTTCTGCGGAAGGACAGTATCGGGCAGAACCTGCTGAAAAATTATTTAAATGGGGCAAGGGGGTAGAATTATGCACCGCAGCGAACTTGCGGAGGCTGCCGCATATCAGCTCAGCCGTGATTACTCCTGCCGCCCGGAGGACTTTTTCGGCAGAGAGAACAGGGCGTTTGAATCGGCTCTTAACGATGGCAGGCGCAGCATTACCGAAAACCCCGACTTTTTCCGTATGGCGACCATGGGCGGTGCTGCTGTGGCGGCTGCCGACAGGCGTATCCTGCCCTTTGTAAGCAGTCTTATGGAAAAATACGAGGGCAGCCAGCTTTTTACGGGAAAGGTACGCTACCTGCTTGACAGGGAGCTGCAGACCTTTAACAAGACCGTTGGAGAGGTGACTATTTATTATCTCCCTCATACGCCTTATAAATATGTGCGGAAGGGCGGCTTTAACCTGAGAGTGTACGAGCAGGAGGAAATTGCGGAGATACTTTACGATTACAAGGGCTTTTCCAACGCTTTGCTTTACGACAGCTCAAAAAAGCGCAGAGATGTGCTTGCGGTGTGCGCCCTTAACGGAAACGAGATAATGGGTATGGCAGGCGCAAGCAACGACAGCGACCGCTTCTGGCAGATAGGTATAGACGTTCTTCCCCAGTACAGGAGAATGGGCGTTGCCTCCGAGCTTGTGTCGGCGCTTACATATGAGGTGCTTATGCACGGTGCTGTGCCTTATTACGGAACGTGGAGCGGAAATATCGCTTCCCAGAACGTTGCCGCAAGCTGCGGATACAAGCCTGCATGGGCGGAAATGTTCGGAGTGGATATTGAATAAAACGGGGCGGAAAAATTTGCAGTAAATTATTTTGCTTAAATACTTCCATTTTGCAAATATATTTGGTATAATTAATGTATAACCCGAAATTTAAATTGCGCAGGCTGTCTTTGCGCATTGACAGGTCATATAACCCGGAGGAACACTATGAAAAAATTGTCTGTAATTATAGCGGCGGCGCTGATCTTCGCACTTTTTGTTCCGCTCAGGTCGGAGGCTATAACCTTTACGCCGAATTTCACGGTAAACAGCGAGGCTGCAGTTCTTATCAACCTTGACAAGGACATTACCGTTTACGAAAAAAATCCCACAAAGAAGATATATCCTGCTTCCCTTACAAAGATAATGACGGCTATGGTGGTTCTGGATAATGTAAAGGATCTGGATAATACTACATTTGAGGCTCCCCTTGTGGTCTTTGACGAGCTTTACGGTCAGGGCGCTTCGGCGGTAGGCTTTTCAAGAGGCGAGATAGCCACCGTTGCCGACCTTATGTATTCAATGCTTATGTATTCCGCCTGCGAATCCGCCGGAATACTTGCTTACAACGTTGGCGGCGAGAGCATACCAAACTTTGTTGATATGATGAACCAAAAGGCGGAGGAAATCGGCTGCACGGGAACCCACTTCGTCAACCCCCACGGACTTCACGACCCCGACCAGTACACAAACGCAAGGGATATGGCGCTTATTGCAAAATACGCCGTTGAGAATTATCCCAAGTTCGTTGAGATAGCCTGCACCACCCAGTACACGATGAAGGCTACCAACTATCAGGCTGAGGGCTGGGCTACCATTTACCACACCAACAAAATGCTTTCCACAGGCAGCGATTTCTACTACCAGTACGCAAGGGGACTTAAAACGGGTACTCTTGACGAATCCGGCAGAAACCTTGTTTCAATGGCAAGAAAGGACGGAAACAACTACCTGCTTGTTACCCTTGGAGCGCCTATGTACGACGCTGAGGGAAACAAGGCCAACGGTCAGTATGAGGATCACAAGAACATATACGAATGGGCGTTTAACAACTTCTCTTACGAAAAAATACTTTCCACAAGTCAGGAAATAACCGAGCTGCCCGTTCTTCTCGGACAGGACAGCGACCACGTTCTGCTTGTTCCTGCCGAGGATTATTACACACTCTGGCCTGCGACACTTGACGTTTCCACACTTAAAACGGAAATAAGCACCGAGGAATACACCGACAGCGACGGTTCTGTAACAGCGCCCATTGCAAAGGGACAGAAGCTTGGCACATACACCCTTTCCCTTTCGGGCGAGGTGCTTTGCAGCGTTGACCTTATCGC
The DNA here is from genome assembly GCA_051881775.1 of Oscillospiraceae bacterium. Lineage (GTDB taxonomy): Bacteria > Bacillota > Clostridia > Oscillospirales > Ruminococcaceae > UMGS363. Next base: position 4,479 of record JBJEQN010000120.1, read on the forward strand.
AAAGGACGGCGTGGAGCTTTCTCAGATAGACTATAACATAATGAAGGCGAAGGCTTTTGTGGGTTCGTTCTGGTTCAAGCTTGCGGCAGGCATTGCCGTTGTGCTTATAATTGCATATGTTATCATATATGCGGCTGCGGCTAAAAAGCGCAGAAGAAAAATGAAGCGTGTTTCAGGCAAACGCCGCCGCTTCTGATCAAATTTTATTACCGGAGGCAGTTTTATGACCGAAAAGAAGAAATTATGCGTATCAAGTCTTGTTCTTGGAATTATCGGAACGGTATTTTCGTTCTTTGTTCCTGCAGTTACTTATTCCTGCTCTGTAACGGGGCTTGCACTTGGCGTAAAAAAGAGAAAAAAGCTCAGCAGCTCTGCAGGGATCGCCCTTAATATAACGGCTCTTGTCATTGCGGCTGTAAATTCCGTATGCGGAATACTTATGACGTTAAAAATGTTCGGCTCGGAGGACACGGAAGAAAAGGAATGACCTTTGTAACCGTATGCTCACCGCTTTGTAACCTGTTTTTTCTTGCTTTGACGGGAATAGTGTGTTATCATATAAGTGGGTGGAGCGTTACGTCATTCTGATTAGGGAGTTTTTTTATGGAAAAGGTTATGAAGGTGCTGAAAAACAAGTGGTTCATCCTGTTTGTAAGCATCCTGAACGGAGTATATACTCTGGGACTTCTTTACTTTGCATATGCGGCGCTGTTCTACAAGATAGAATTTGTGGACACGCTGAAATTTGCGCTGGTTTATTCCGCCATATCGGTAGTGGTAGGACTGCTGATGTTCTATACAAGGCGGTCGATCCTCACCTGTATATTCAACATACTTAATATGTTTGCGTTCCTGCCGTCGCTGCTTCTTTACTGGGGAAACTGGCCGCTGCTCATACCTGCGGCAATAGTAACGGTGTTCGGATTTTTCTCCTGCAAGATGAACGATACGGTGAAAACGGTGTTCGGAACGGTTTTTCTGTTGCTTTACATTATTGCCTGCATTGCGTTTTTCCTTATAATGAACGTGTTCAGGGTAACTACCATTGATACCGTTATTGAGCAGGGATTTTCACCCTCGGGAACCTTTCGCTACTATGTTATGAACGTTGAGAACAAGTCCTCGGGCAAAACGGCGGTCTATGTTGAGCCGAACACACTTGACATTGACATTATGGGTATGTTCAAGCTGGACACCACCATTAAAAAGCTGGTCAAGCAGGCGAATAACCCCACAACAATGGAGTGCCGCTGGGACGGAAAGAAGCTGTACATCAACGGCGATGAATATTTCAATGAGGACGATTACGCAAAGATAAACGCAGACGGAACTATAGAATATGATTTCCTTGACGATAACTGGACCCACACCTATTTTGAAGCTGATTATCCTATGTTTGACGCTATTTACAAGATAATCAACGCAGTAAAGGAAAAGTTCGGCGGCTCTTCGGAGGATAACGCAGCAGTCACAACTGCGGCCACGGAATAACACAAAGGGCTGTTGCACGTTAATAATACTAAACACCAATAAAAAACGGGAAAAAATCTGCGCCGAAATCCAAT
>JBJEQN010000121.1:0-31548 GCA_051881775.1 Oscillospiraceae bacterium
ACAATGACGGTATCCAAGCATATTCTGACCTCTGAAAAGCATCTGGAGCTTTGTATTGGGCATTTCTTTTCTTATTGTACGAAGTCTCTCCCAAGGATCTTCGTTAAGGAAACGGAGACAAGAGTCAAAAGTAGCTCCGCCCCATACTTCTGCAGAATAAAAGCCGACCTTGTCCATTTTAGGAAGAATAGGAAGCATATCCTCAATGGGCATACGAGTTGCGATAAGCGACTGATGTGCGTCACGAAGGACTGTTTCCGTAACTTTAATCTTAGCCATATTTAATCAACCTTTCACAAAAGTTACTGAATAGAAATAAGAAGATCGTTGGAATTAACTGTATCGCCCTTCTTAACGTTAACGGCAGCAACTTTGCCGGCAACAGGAGAACAAATATCATTTTCCATCTTCATTGCTTCAAGAACTGCAACGACCTGACCCTCTGTAACTGTGGAACCTACAGCAACCTTTACGTCAAGGATAGTTCCGGGCATAGGAGCGTTGATAGGAGTACCGCCTGCAGGAGCGGCAGGAGCAGGAGCAGCGGCAGGTGCGGGAGCAGCAGCAACGGGAGCAGGAGCAGCTGCTACGGGAGCAGCACCGCCTGTTGTTTCCTCAACAGCGACATCATAAGCCTTACCGTTTACAGTAATATTAAATCTTTTCATATTAATAACCACCATTCAATATATTTTTTGACAGAAGCCTGTCCTTATTTACGGTTTTATGCCTGCATCATCAGAAAGGCATATTGCTGTGCTTCTTGGGAAGACGCTTGTTAAGGCGCTTGCCTGCCATAAGCTCAAGTACGGAAACGATCTTTGCTCTTGCTTCATCGGAAGTGATGATCTCATCTACGCAGTTCTTTTCGGCAGCTGCAAAAGCGGAAGCCTCTGTTTCGGCATACTCGGCAGCAAGCTTTGTGCGTTCAGCCTTAACATCGGCAGCACCCTTCAGCTTGTCGTGCCAGAGGAACTCAACTGCTGTAACGGGAGCGAGAGGAGAAATAACAGCGTCGGGATAAGCAAATGTCATATCTGCATTGGCTGTTCCGAGAGCAACCATTGCAGAACCGTAAGCCTTGCCCGTAACAACGGAGATCTTAAGTGTTGTAGCTTCTGCATAAGCGTTTGCAAGCTTTGCAAGGTCACGGATATTATCGTTTGTTTCAAAGCCTTCCGTATCAATAACGGTAACAACAGGAATGGAGAATGCATCGCAGGTCCTTACGAATCTTGCCAGTTTAGCGCTGTCTTCGGAAGTCAGCTTGTCAGCAGTCTTGTTGGTAGCGGCGATTCCTACTGCAGAACCTCCGACGGTAGCGATTGCGGTATAAGAAGCCTTGCCGAACTTTTCGGAAAGCTCAACTATGCTGCCCTCGTCTGCGATCGCTTCGGCAATATCGGCAGCTTTTCCTTCTGCAGCCTTGGATGAAACGGAGAATTCAAACTCGGGAGCAGCGGAAAGATTATTGGCAGGAAGCATTGAAAGGAGCTTTCTTGCGCTCTTTATTGCTTCATCATCGTTTTCGGTAAGTACGGATACAGTTCCGAGTTCAGCAGCGGCAGTGCCGTTCTTTCCCTCGCCTGCTGTAAGATACATCTCTGCATCCTTTGAAGCGACAACGATGTCGGCAGAAGCAGCTATCAGAGCAGCGCTTCCAATACAGGTTCCTGCAACAACAGCTATCTGAGGAACAACGCCCGAAAGATTGTTTGTCCATGCAAGTATCTCGCTGTATGCGGCAAGAGCTTCTGCTCCGTCAGATACAACAGCGCCGTCGGAATCAAAAACTCCAACAACAGGGATACCGTTTCTTGAAGCAAGGTCAAGTATCTTGCAGATCTTAGCAGCATGCTGCTTTCCTACAGCACCGCTGTTTACGTTTTTATCCTGCGAATAAGCGTAAACGGGGCTTCCGTCCACATATCCGTAGGCAGTTACGACTCCTGCGTTCACAGCAGAATCAAATTCCGTGTAAATACCGTCGTCAAACAAATTTGCAAGTCTTTCCTTTGCCGGACTTGAAGCGGCAGCGGCGTTTTTGTATTCAGCAAGCTTGGCTTTCTGACTTTCAGTTAACATAAACGTTCCTCCGTTCGATAAATAAAATTAAACCACAATAAATTATACAGCATTTTTTTCAAATTGGCAAGACAAAAACCGTAATTTTTCTGTTTTTTCAAATTATTCATATTTCAAGTCAAAAGCATCGGCTTTTTTATGATTCTCCTGCCGCATTTCTTAAGGCTTTGACCTCTTCGGAAGTCAGTTCACGGTAAGTTCCGGGCTTAAGCATACCAAGCTTGACGGGACCTATGGCAGTTCTTCTGAGCCTTGCCACCTCAAGACCGACAGCTTCGCACATCTTTCTTATCTGCCTGTTTCTGCCTTCCTTGATGACAATTCTGAGGACAACACGACCCTCTTCCTTAGTCAGAACGCTGACAGATGCCGGAAGAGTTTTTTTGCCGTCAATGACCACGCCTTCGGAAAGCTGTATAAGCTGTTCCTCCGTAACGTCAGGTCTGACGGTTACACGGTATGTCTTGGAAATATGCTTGCTGGGGTGCATTATATCGTTGGCAAACTGTCCGTCATTGGTAAACAGAAGCAGACCCTCCGAATTTCTGTCCAGCCTTCCCACGGGAAATACTCTTTCGTCAAGTCCCGTAAGCAGCTCGGTCACACACCGTCTGTCCAGCTCATCGGACATAGTTGTAACGTATCCTCTGGGCTTATTGAGCATAATATAGTATTTTTTCCTTTTTTTCTCAACATAGATCCTTTCGCCGTCAACTGTGATAACATCGTTGTATGTCGCACCGTCGCCTATTGAAACGGGGCGGCCGTTTACCTTTACCCTGCCCTGCTGTATAAGCTCCTCAGCCTTGCGCCGTGAACACATACCGCTTTCGGCAATTAATTTCTGAAGTCTGATTTTTTCCACTTTTAAGCTCCTTAATTTTTAAACAGTTCCTTTAACCGATTTATCAAACGGTCATATAAAGAGGTTTTCACCTCCGAAACTGCATAACCGCAGTCCTGCTCCGCAACAATGTCAATTTCTGCGATCACATCGTCTCCGCAGAGATATTCGGCATATCCAACCTTGTCTCCGCTTTTCACGGGAGCGTAGATAAATCTCTTTATATGTATCCTCTCGGTTATTTCCGGCATTGAACCGTTGACCGAAGTACACATAGGGATCTCCGCCGGCTTGCATTTGACCTTGCTCTGTACTCCCCCTGCCACATTAGCTTCATATGATTCTGTATAACCGTCAACGGGACACTTTTTCGTTACACCGAAAGCATAGTCATACATTTTAATGTGGTCGTTCCAATCATCGGGAGCGTTGAGCGTTACGGCAATAAGCGTTATACCGTCCTTTTCGGCGGCAGAAACAAGGCATCTGCCAGCTTCATCGGTGAACCCCGTTTTTACTCCGATACAATATTTATATTTTGTAAGCAGTTTATTTGTATTTGTAAGATATTTATCCGATTCACGGCTTTCCAGCGACAGCTTTATGCTTTTCGTGCTGCATATTTCACGGAACAGGTCGTTTTTCAGCGCTTCTCTCGTCAAAAGAGACATATCATAAGCCGTGGAATAATGATCTTTGTCGTGCAGTCCCGACGGAGTGACAAAATTTGTGTTTTTCATTCCGATAGAGTATGCATGCTTGTTCATCATTTCCGCAAAGCTGCCGTAATCCCCTGCCAACTTAAGAGCGGTGGCATTTGCCGCATCATTTCCCGAGGGAAGCATCATTCCGTAACAAAGCTCCCGTTTTGTGACCGTATCCCCTTGAAGAAGATTCATTGAAGAGCCTTCCGTCAGCAGTGCAGCGTCGTCAATAACGAATTCCGAATCAAGATCTCCGCTTTCAAGAAGAAGCAGCGTAGTCATAATTTTGGTCGTACTCGCCATGGGAAGCTTGGTATTTTCGTTTTTGGCAAATATAACAGCCCCGGTCTGAGCGTCGATTATTACCGCAGCCTTAGCCGAAACGCTTACCGTTCCCACAGCGAAAACATCCGCAAACAGGCAAAAAGCGATCAGCAGCGCCGCTGCCAAACAGATAAATTTCTTCATAACAATTCACCGCCATAACATTTTTAATACATATTATGACGGCATAAAGTTATTTATCCTTAAAAATCAAATTCACCGGCAAAGTTTGATTTTCCGCCCTCGCTGCCCGAAGAATCGTCATCATCGTCAAGTGACAGGTTAAGACCTTCGGTATCTATGTTCGGCTGGGTGCTCTGTTCAGAACTGCCGTTCTTTGACTTATCCTTTGTGAATAAGCCCTGTATCTTGTCGAAAAGTTCAGGCACAAGATTAACGATCGCACCTGTGGAGGATTTGTCCTGATTGAGCTGAAGCAGCTTAACATCTCCGCCCGAAACAACAATAAACGCAAGGGGCTGGATAGTTACTCCGCCGCCTGTTCCACCTCCGAAAAGACCGCTGTTTGTCTTGGACGGAAGATCGGAGCCTCCCGCAGCAAAGCCGTATGAGACCTTTGAAACAGGAATGATCGAGATATTTCCGTCGATTTTAATAGTATCTCCAATAATAGTGTCAGCGTCGGAAAGCTCTTTTATCCTGCTCATGGCAGTACCGACCAGATCCTTTACTTTATCGTCCATTTTAACCATCCTTTCCGCTTAAACACGGCTTCACAGCCGGATCCAAGCATACAAATCATATTGCATTCAAAACCTTTTCGTCTTTATCTGAATTGACTTCACCGTTTCCGGCATTGTCAAGCTCATTCTTGTTTTTGATATATCCCCAAAGAGCTGTCAGCAAAACCGCCACAGCCGTGCCAAGTCCCAGCTTTACCGAAAGTTCGGCGTCATAAACGCTCTTTTGCGAATCAAAATCACAGTTTATATCAACAGTTTTGACCGTTATGGGAAACCATATCCTTATAATTGAAATAGCATTATAAACAACAGCGCTTACTTTTCCGTAATTAACTGCTGCTTCGCAGGCATCTTCTCCGCCTATCTTAAAATCTATCATCAGATCGTCTATATGAATACCGCCGAAAAGCTTGATAAGAGGCTTTTTTACACAGTTCCACAGTATTTTTGCCTGCTGTATCTTGATTTTCAGGTCGTTTATCTTATCCTGCTTGCTGCCGCCGGTATTCTCCCCTTCCATAAGGATCTTATCATCATCCGAAGGAACAGGTTCGACGGTTTTGGCGGTATTATCCGGATTCTGCATGGAAGCGTCCGCCCCGGCTTCATCGGTAACCGCATTTTCGCTTTTATCCTTTTTGGTGCGCTTTTTTTTAGCCTTTTTTTCCTTTTTATTAAGCGGAAAAACGGTAAAAAACAGATATTTGACCTTTAAATCCAAATTTCCGTTAATGTACTTCAGTTCAGCTCTTATACTGCACTTAAACAGAAAAGCAAAAATAAGGATAACAGCGCATATAATGATCAAAGCTATCATAAGCTATTCCTCCGAAAGCTCCGTTTCACCGCTCTTCTGTACATCGCCCTTAATAAGGAGTTCGTCAAAGCTTACCTGACCGTCGCCGTTAGGCACAGCAGGAAGATCATCAATAGAGGAAAGCTGGAAACAGCGCAGGAACGCAGAAGTCGTCCGATATGCTATAGGTTTTCCCGGAACGTCCAGTCTGCCTGCTTCTTCAAGCAGGTTCTTTTCCACCAGCGAATTAACAACGCTGGAGCTGTCTATTCCTCTTATATGCTCAACAAATCCCTTTGTAACAGGCTGATTATAAGCCACTATGGTAAGCACTTCCATTGCCGCAGCCGAAAGGGGCGCAGCTTTTTTGGTTTCCATTGCGGCACGGATATAGTCAATATACTGCTCCTTAACGCAAAGCTGATAGCTGTCGGCAAGACGTATGACCTGCATAGAGCTTTCATTTGTCTCATAACGGTCATTGAGAAGCTGTACTATCTTTTCGACCGTATCGGTATCTATTCCTGCCGCTTCGGAAAGACGCTGTATCTCCACAGGCTCGCCGCTTGCAAAAAGTATAGCTTCGATTATAGAAATTTCTTCGTTTATTTTCATAATGATCAGCTGTACGAAACAGCAGGGTCCTCCTTATCGGAATTATTTTCGTCTTCGGTTCTTTTGGTATAATTTTTATTGAAGGTTATCTCCGTATTATCATCGTTAAGAAGAATTCTTCCCGATTTTGTAAGCTCAAGCACCGCAAGGAAAACAGCTACTCTTTCCGACCTATCGTTCAGACCTTCAAAAAGACTGTCCGTGGTGCATTTTCCCGATTTGTAAAGATTTCTCAGAACGTAAATTATTTTTGAAGTGACGGAAACTATTTTTTTCTTGACAATGGTGTTAAAGGTCTCCTGCTTTACAGCTTCGTCAGGCTTTTTTACATTTATTCCAAGATAAGTTTCAAGCAGTATCTCCGGCTCGTGTACAAGTGAATAGGTATTGTCAAATTCTATCTTCAAAGGCTTGCGCACGGTAATATTGTTTCCGATATACCTTTTCTGCATGATCTCAGCCGCAAGCTTACACAGCGAATACTCGATAAGCCGTCCCTGAAGCTCTTTTTTCATAGCTTCGGCTTCTTCATGCTTAGGCAGCAGCGAGACCGTCTTTATATAAATAAGGTGCGCCGCCATTTCAAGAAATTCTCCGGCGACCTCCATATTCTGCTCCGACATATTGTTGATATACTCAAGATACTGGTCTACCAGCGTAACTATGGGAATATCATTTATATTCAATTTGTGCTTTGATATAAGATGAAGCAGAAGATCCAGAGGTCCCTCGAAAACTTCCAGCTTAAAAGAAATTGCTTCCAAAATAATTACCTCAGAAATAAAAAAATGATATTGTCCACCCAGCCTGTCAGGAACCACAAAGCATCTGTGGATATGCTGCTTAAAAATGACAGCGGCTTGTCCAGCAGTCCGGTAAACATTACAACAAACAGCACCGCAAAAATATATTTTTCGTACTTCATAATACCGAAATACTTATTTTCGGGAAGAACGAGCGTAAGTATTCTTGAACCGTCAAGGGGCGGTATGGGCAGAAGATTGAAAACCGCAAGTCCTATATTAAGTATAGCGCCGTACTGAAAAACATAAAGAAGTATTGACCAATCAAAACCTTTGAAGTAAGATATTATATATAGTATACGGTAAACAAGCATTGACAGATAAGCAAGAATGAGATTTGACAGCGGTCCTGCCAGAGAAGAAACAGCCATTCCCACCTTGGGCTTCTTAAAATTACGGGCGTTAATGGGAACAGGATTTGCAGCGCCCACTCCCGTGAACAGCATAAACAAAGCGCCCCACAGACTTATATGCTTCATGGGATTAAGGGTTATTCTACCCTGATTTTTCGCAGTATCATCTCCAAGCCAGTGAGCAGTCAAGGCATGAGCCGACTCGTGAACGGGAAAAGCTACCGCTAAAACGATCAATCTTACCGCAAATGACATTAATCTCTGCTGAGTTAAGGCGCTCATAAATCATTCTCCATAAACACATTGCAAAATAACTAAACATTTTGATTATACCATATTTTATAAAAAATTACAATAGATTTTCCCGATTTTCCGTATGCAATAAAAAAACTTTCGCTTTTTTCAAACTTTTTTTCAAAAAACCCTTGCATTTTCCGAAAACATATGATAGAATAGTAACGTTGACTTTGTAATGATTATGAAAAGGAGGTGTAACCTCATGGCAAAGTGCGATTTTTGCGGAAAGGGTGTTACTTTCGGCATCAAGGTTTCCCATTCACATCACCGTACCAACAGAACTTGGAAGCCCAATGTTAAGCGTGTAAAGGCAATCGTTAACGGAACTCCTACTCATGTTTATGCTTGCTCCAGATGTCTCCGTTCCAACAAGGTTACCCGTGCTGTATAATTTATAATACACGTTATATTAAAGAGGACGCTTTGAAAGCGTCTTTTTTAATTTCAAAAGCAAAAGCACAAAGCCGTACTCACAGCAAAATACTGCGAGTACGGCTCAAATTTTATGCTCTTACAGCCTTATGGAATATCTTTTTACCCTTTTTGATAACAACAGAATCATCAATTTTGATAAGCGCATTGGGGTCTGTTACCTTTACATCGTCAACAGCAATGCCGTTCTGCTGAACAAGTCTTCTGCCCTCGCTCTTTGAGGGAACAAGTCCCGTTTTAATGAGCAGGTCAAGGATATTTATTCCATCGCCTATTTCAGCCGCAGGTATCTCGGTAGAAGGCATATCGGAATTATCGGCTCCACCTGCAAAAAGTGCCTTGGCAGCGTTAAGAGCCTTATCCGCTTCCTCCTCTCCGTGAACCAGCTTTGTAAGCTCGTAAGCAAGCAGCTCCTTAGCCTTGTTAAGCTCTGCGCCTTCCATAGTCTTTTCCATTTCCTCTATCTGTTCAACAGGAACAAAGGTAAGCATTTTCAGGCACTTAATAACATCAGCGTCGCCGACATTTCTCCAGTACTGGAAGAAATCGTAAGGCGATGTTTTTTCGGGGTCAAGCCAAACTGCACCCTTTTCGGTCTTGCCCATCTTCTTGCCCTCGCTGTTAAGGAGAAGAGTGATAGTCATAGCGTGAGCATCCTTGCCCAGCTTTTTACGGATAAGCTCCGTGCCGCCAAGCATATTTGCCCACTGGTCATCGCCGCCGAACTGCATATTACAGCCGTATTTCTGGAAAAGCATGTAGAAATCGTAACTCTGCATTATCATGTAGTTGAATTCAAGGAAAGTAAGTCCCCTTTCCATTCTCTGCTTGTAGCACTCAAAGGTAAGCATCTTGTTTACGCTGAAGCAGGCACCCACTTCACGGAGCACATCAACATAATTAAGGTCAAGCAGCCAGTCGCCGTTGTTTACAATGATAGCCTTGTCATCGGAAAAGTCGATAAACCTGCTCATCTGCTTTTTAAAGCATTCAACGTTGTGGGCAATTGTTTCCTTAGTCATCATTTTTCTCATATCGGTCTTGCCGGAGGGGTCGCCTATCATAGCGGTTCCGCCGCCGATAAGAACGATAGGCTTATTTCCTGCCATCTGCAGACGCTTCATAAGGCAAAGCGCCATAAAGTGACCAACGTGAAGGCTGTCGGCAGTAGGGTCAAAGCCGATGTAGAAAGTAGCCTTTCCGTTATTGATCATTTCGCTGATCTCCTTTTCATCGGTGACCTGAGCGATAAGTCCTCTTCTTACAAGTTCTTCGTATAAAGTCATTTTTCATTTCTCCTTAATATAATAATCTTATTAAAAGCACTGTAAAATCAGCCAAGCATTTTCAAAGCTGCGGCTTTTTAGGTCCTGCTTTCTTATACAATAATAAATTTTTCCGCCGTCTCCGAACATCATAAAAGTTTTTCCTTTGACAATGGTATCCACTTGGAAAAGCAGCATCCAGTCCTCGGCAGCCTTTGCGATCTCTTCGGTAACGGTATAATTTGCATCTCCCGTATATATCCCTCTTGAAACAAGCTCACATTCGGTGAACATCTCCCCCTGAATAAGCTCGGGATAGCCCAACAGCTTAAAACGGAAATAGTCATGCTCCTCAAGATAGCTGTCATACGCTTCATCATATTCGTCATATTCGTCATTAGTAAGACCGTCGACAAGCTGTGAACAGGGATAATCGTCAAGAGCCTGCGGCGAGATGACCGCAGGAGCGTAACGGAATTCTTCTCCCAGTTCCCCGGGAAACTCCATAGGCGATAAGCTGTCGGTATCTTCAAAGTAATAAACCCTTGCACAGCCCTTATCCTTAGGGTCAAAGCCCCATTTCTGTGTATCGCCCTCATAAAAGAAGCTGAGTACACCCTTTTTCGGAAGCAGATCTTCCTCGTCAAGCTTTGCAATATCCTCACAGTTGATCTGAGCAATAAACGAAAGAGGACGGTTTTCGGCTTCCTCTGAAAAACAGCTTCCCTTAAAATAAGGCCACTCAAATCCGTCGGGTACATCTGGACGTCCTCCGAATTTTGAAGCTCCGCAGGGAGTATTTTCATCGTCAAAGTCAATTTTTAATTCAATTGCAGATTTCTTTAGGCTTTTCATCAAGTCGGTAATTTTGGACATATCATGATCTCCTTAATGTTAATTTGATGTCTTTTTACGCTTTATTACAGCTTTTACCACAGCTTCAACTATTATTACAATTATCAGCAGCGCAGTTCCGGCGAGACCTTCAAGCCAAAGCAGCCCCAAACCTAATCCGGTAAGGAATCCGCCGTTCGGGAACAGCATTTTAAAGCTTTCGGCAGTCAGCGACAAAAGAAATACCCAACCGAAAAAGTCCGCTGCCGCAGCTGCCAATATCACACAGGCATTACAAACTGCCGAAGATATGTCATAACGCTTTTTAAGCAGTCTTTTAACAGGAATACAGCCGCCTGCCAGTACAAGCAAAGCTATTGCATATATCAGCATGACAGCAAGCATTTCGTTCCCCTCTTGAAACCATACGTCACAACACATACATAAAGCAAGCGCACCGCCGTAAAGCAGGAACGATATTAAAAACAGAACAGCTTTTTTCATAATAGCCGCCTCCTGCATTTATTTTAAAACATATACGATGAAATCAAAAGCTGATCTCACGGATACCACGACCTTTCAAGTTTTTTATTAAAAAAACGATAACTGCAGATCTCCATAACCCAGTTTATATGCGGAGACTATATCCTTCATTTTATATAGTATGCCTGCTCTGTCGCACTCATCGGCAAATAATCGGTAAAGCCTTTCTGCATTTGGAACAGAACAGTTATATCGTTCACCGTAACGGGTCTTATATTTATCGGACAATCCCGGAAACAGGCTGTCCAGCTTTTCGTAATAATACTCTCTCTGATTAAGCCGCAAAGTCATTCCGAAGCCGGGATAAATAGCTCTCACTCCGCACTCTTTGGCAGTTCTCACTATCCTGATTATATTATCCTCGCTGTCCTCCAGAAACGGTAATACGGGCATAAGGGTTATTCCCGTAAACAATCCCTCCTCCGAAAGCTCGGCAAGGGCTTCAAAACGTTCTGAGGACACCGATACATTTGGTTCAACAAGCCTGCAAAGCTCGTCATCGGCTGTTGTTACCGTCATAAGGCACAGCACGGGAGAATGCTCCGCTATACCTGCATAAATATCCTTATCACGGGTGATAAGCGCAGATTTTGTAATAACAACGGTGCCGAAATTATATGCGTTGATAAGCATCAGCGCCTTTTGGGTAAGTTTTTCCTCTTTTTCAAAAGGGTTATAGGGGTCGCTCATAGCACCTGTGCCGATTATTCCGCTGCGCACCTTTCTGCAGAGTTCGTCACGGAGTATCTCAATACAGTTTTCCTTGGCTCTGACCATATCAAAATTATCAACATGATAACACTCGCTGCGGCTGTCGCAGTAAATGCAGCCGTGGCAGCAGCCTTTGTACAGGTTCATATTGTAATCATAGCCGAACCATTCCGAACCCTTTGCTTTTTGCAGAATAGTTTTTGCTTTGACCGTCTGCATAATATCTCCCAACAAAAAACCTCTGACGAGCGTTAAACTCATCAGAGGACGAATAACTTTATCCGCGGTACCACCTCAGTTTACCGGCGGAACCAAGCCGACGGCATCTCAAGAGCGCTGTAACGGGCGCATCCGCATATCCCTACTGTTATTTCGGGATACAAGCTCCAAGATGTATTCACTTCTGCGCCGCTGCCCTTTCACACCACCCAAGAACTCTCTTAAATACGGACTTCAAAAGCTACTTCTTCTCTTCACAGCATTTTTAATTATATTATCACACAAATTTATTTTTGTCAACACCCGTTTTTTATTTTTTGAAACGGTCTTAAAACTATTGACAATGTTATACAATATATAGTATAATAAATTAGGCTGGAAATTACTTTTTAGCTAAAATTTATTCAAGGAAAGATTTTGAATTATGAAATTTGAAGGCTTTTCTACCGAAAACAAACATATTGCCAAACCGATGGTAACTACCGCAAGCACACTTGTAAGTGATATTTTCAAAAGCCGTAAGGAACGCTGTTCGGCTCTCGGATTGGGTCTGACTGCGGACAATGTCATTCCCGTTTATTTTGCCGCATTGTCGGGTGTTCCGTCAGACGATAAACTGACAGATTATAAAAATTCCTTATATAAGCTGCGTGAGGACCTTATTAAGTCGCAAAAGTTCCTTATTTTCATTCAGAATGAAATGCGTCCTCCCACGCCCGATGAGCTGTGCTTTTTTGACGCAGTAAGCCGGGGAGAACCGGATGAAACTATAAAAGATTTTGCTGACCTTATTAATATAAACGGCGACCCCACACGCACAGAAGAAGCAAAAAGGGTCTTTTCCGAAGCTGCAGAAGGCTTGAAGCAGGTAAGCGCCGATATTCTTTTCTCATACGGCGCAAGAACGATAACATGGCTGAACAGATGCGTTGCTTCGGCTGATTACGCACAATTCTGCAACACCGACATTCCTGCGGTCATATTTTACGGCAGAACGGGTGTTAACGAAATAGGGTTCATGCACTTTTTATCCCGCATCGGATTTGATGTTATTTATATTTCAAGCGAAAAAGCCTGTGTTCCTATGCTCAGTTCCAACAATACGGAAAGCAGGATGCAGATATTTGAATTTCCCTATGAGCAGCCACAATTCCCCTATCCCGACAAGCTGGTAAAGACCAAGCTGGCGACTACCGCTTACAGCGCAGAACGTGAGCTTGACGAATTTATGTACAGCAATACCTCTATATTCAAGGATTTTCAGTTCTCGGATATGCAGTCTCTTACCTTAAAGACCACCTATGAGGAAGTTGATATTTTATGGCACCAGGCTGCAAGGTACCGAGCCGGATTTGATATTATTGCAAATAAAAAAGCCGTTATCCCAAATATTTTTGCAAAAATAAGCGGCGTTAAGGACGGAGATATCAACGATTACTGGGATGGACTGCGTGAAAAGCTATCCCCCTTTACACGAATAATAATCAAATCGCCTTCCTATGACAGATTTCCGCAGAGCATTTTTACGGCGTACAATAATTACTTCAACGGCACGGAAATTTACACCGACAAGCTGAAAAATTCTCCCATTAATTCCTATAAGTTCCTTTCGGACTCTCTGCAAACGCTTATTTTCAGCAAAATGCAGGAGGCTCTGGACAGCGGACTTCTGCTTCTTGACCCTGCGGAGATAGTGCCGCTGGTACTTTATGTGGGACTTAATCTTGACAGGGAAATACTGAAAATACTGCAAAAGTACGATTTCACAAAGGATATTCCCAAAATTATCATTATTGACACTATTGAGGACACTTTCAGCAAGGTTGAGTGCATACAGTTGGTTTTATATAACCTTCTGGGCTTCGATATTCTCGTTTATACACCCACAGGCTACAAGAATCTGGAAACTTACATTTCTCAGAACGCCTTTGAAACGTTCACAATGAACGAATTTATGTACAATGTGCGTATTCCGAGATTCAAGATCCCCGATTCTGTACCCGAACCTAAAAACAATGATGGCTTTTTTGGCAAATTATTTAAGAAAGGACGTAAGTAAAAATGGGTTTACAATTCACACCTTCCTCAGAATCAGCTGCAGCAGAAAATGCTGTAACAACGGAGCAGGCTGTTTCCGCTCCTAACATTCAGGTATCCGCTCCCGAAAACTTTTCAATGGTAGAGGTACAGGAAACCATTAAAAATGACCTTGTTAAGAACGAGGCTGTTCAGAAGCTGGTCGATTCTATCAACGTTAACGACCTTAATTCTATCGTAAAGTTCGGAAACGACGCAGCTACCGAAATTTCCAAGGCTTCCGACCAGGTTCTCAACACAATGAACATGGATCAGATCAACGATTCCGGCGAAATGCTCACCGCTCTTGCTGCTGTAATGGATCAGTTTGATATGAAGGAGCTTACGGAAGAACCTAAGAAGGGTCTTTTCGCTAACCTCAGAAAACAGATCGACAAGCTCCTTGATAAGTACCACACAATGGGCGAAAACGTTGACCGCATCTATGTTCAGCTCAAGACCTACGAAAAGGAGATCGAACAGTCCAACGTCAAGCTGGAGCAGATGTATAACGCAAACATTAACTACTATAAAGACCTTACCCTTTACATCATGGCAGGCGAACAGGCTTGCGTAGAGCTTGACCAGTATATTGCCGATTACCGCAAGAAGCTGGAAGACAACCCCGATTCAGGCGCAGTTGCAATGGACCTCCAGAACCTTGAAAACGTAAGAGAGGTATTTGAGCAGCGTGTTATGGATCTGAAAATTGCGGAAAACGTTGCAATGCAGACCGTTCCTATGCTTAAGACCATGCAGTTCTCCAACCTTAACCTTATAAGAAAGATCAACTCGGCGTTCATTATCACAATGCCTGTTTTCAAGCAGTCACTTGCTCAGGCAGTTATGCTTAAGCGCCAGAAGATACAGGCTGACGCAATGTCCGCTCTTGACGAAAAGACAAACGAACTGCTTGTTAAAAATGCACATAATACCGTTGAGCAGTCCAAGGCTATCGCAAGAATGGCATCCGGCAGCTCCATAAAGGTAGAGACCCTTGAAGAAACATGGAACACTATCGTTACGGGCATTGAAGAAACAAGAAAGATACAGGAAGAAGCCAAGGTAAAGCGTGCCGAGGATTCCAGAAAGCTTCAGGCTCTTAAAGAAGATTACAGACTTAAACTTCAGGAAACAAAAAATTATTGATTTTTTTGGGAAACAGTACCTTGATCGGCGCTGTTTCCTTTTTATTTTGTTTGATTTTCATATTGCATTATTTGCCTTAATAAAGTATAATAATATATTATATCAGACTATATTTTACCGGAGGATTATTATGTGCGGTTTTGTCGGATTCACAAATACAAAAAACAACTCTAACAGGATAATCGAGGACATGATGGAAAAAATCAAACACAGAGGTCCCGATTCCGGCGGAAAATACGTTGACGGCGACATTGCTCTCGGCTTCCGCAGACTCAGCATCATTGACATCACTTCATCGGGCGACCAGCCTATCTACAACGAAGACAGAACCAAGGTACTGCTTTTTAACGGAGAGATCTATAATTTCCAGTCTATCCGTGAAGACCTTGTTGCAAAGGGACACACCTTTACAACCAAGACCGACTCGGAAGTGCTTCTCCACGGCTATGAGGAATACGGCGAGGAGCTTCTGAACAAGCTGAGAGGTATGTTCGCTTTCGTTATCTGGGATACAAAGACAAAAGAGCTTTTCGGCGCAAGGGATTTCTTCGGAATAAAGCCCCTTTACTATGCACAGATGGGCGATACATTTATGTTCGGTTCGGAAATAAAGGCTTTTCTCGCTCACCCCGACTTCAAAAAGGAGCTTAACGAGGCTGCGCTGGAAAATTATCTTACTTTCCAGTATTCCCCCACCACCGAAACCTTTTTCAAGAATGTTTACAAGCTGCCTGCCGCTCATTTCTTTAAGTATTCCGGCGGAAAGCTGACCGTAAAGCGTTACTGGGATATTCATTTCAACGCAGACCAACAGCCCGACCTTGACAGCTGGGTAGACCAGATCTCCGACACCTTCAAGGATTCCGTTGAAGCGCATAAAATTGCAGATGTTGAAGTGGGAAGCTTTCTTTCAAGCGGCGTTGATTCAAGCTACGTTGCCGCTGTTGCCAACGTGGACAAAACCTTTACAGTAGGCTTCGGCGAGGACGAACGCTACAACGAAATAGGCTGGGCAAAGGAATTTTCCAAGTACATTGACAAGGAAAACATCAGCAAGGTCATTACTCCCGAGGAATACTGGAACGTTATCTCAAAGGTACAGTACCACATGGACGAACCCCTTGCAGACCCCTCCTGCATCGCTCTTTACTTTGTCTGCAACAAGGCTTCGGAGTACGTCAAGGTAGTGCTTTCCGGCGAGGGTGCAGATGAAATTTTCGGCGGTTACAACGTTTATAAGGAACCAATGTCCGTTCCTGCATATAATCTTATCCCCCGTCCTATAAGGCGTGGAATCGGCGCTGTAGCTTCAAAACTGCCTGCAAAGAGAGGCGTAAACTTCCTTGTAAGGCGTGGAAAAGACCTTGAGGAACGCTTTATCGGCAACGCCTATATGTTCTCGGAAAAGGAACGCAAGGCTCTGCTTAAAATTAAAACAGACGCTCCCGACGCTATTGAGATAACCAAGCCTTTTTACGACCAGGTCAAGGATAAGGACGCTGTTACAAAAATGCAGTATCTTGACCTGCATTTGTGGATGACGGGAGATATTCTGCTTAAAGCAGATAAAATGTCTATGGCAAACTCCCTTGAACTGCGTGTGCCTTTCCTTGACAAAAAGGTTATGGCTCTTGCGGAAAAAATACCTACAAAGTACCGTGTTACAGACGAAAACACCAAGTTTGCCATGAGAAAAGCAGCTCTCCGCTCCGCTCCGCCTCAGACGGCAAACAAGAAAAAGCTGGGTTTCCCCGTTCCTATAAGAGTGTGGCTCAAGGAAGACAAGTATTATAATCTTGTCAAAGAAACTTTCACCTCCCCTGTTTCGGAGCATTTCTTTAACACGGAGCTGCTTGTCAGACTTCTTGACGAACACAGAGAGGGCAAAAAGGACAACAGCAGAAAGATATGGACTATATATATTTTCCTCGTTTGGTATAAGGTATTCTTTGACGATGTAATATAACTTTCGTTAAACAATATTAAACAGACGCCATTTCGGATAAATTTACGGAATGGCGTTTTTGTTATTTTATGACAATTTTTTGTATTGGATAATATTTTAAATAAATGCTTGAAAAAACTTTGCAAAAGGTGTAAAATAATATAGTATGGGTTATTATTGAACAAGTAAAGGAATGATAAAAATGAACTGGACGGAAGTTAATATTTTTACTACCACAGAAGGTATTGACCCTGTTTGCGGCTGTCTGCTCACTGTGGGAATTACGGGCTTTGTTATAAAAGATTCAAAGGATTTTGAGGATTTTTTAAACGATAAAACAGGCAATTGGGACTATATCGATGACGATCTTATGAACTTAAAGGACTGCGAGACCTGCGTTACGGTATATCTTGCCGACAACTCACAGGGGGCTGATATGCTTGCCGCTATCCGCTCGGAAATGTCCGCTCTTAAAGGCAGAGATACCGAAAACGCTTTCGGCAGGCTTGCGGTTGAACTAAGCAACGTTAAGGAAGAGGACTGGGCAAACAACTGGAAGCAGTATTTCAAGCCTCTTACCGTTGGCGAAAAGCTGGTGGTAAAGCCTTCTTGGGAGAATTACAGCGGAAATGACGGCAGGACCGTACTTGAAATAGACCCTGCTTCAAGCTTCGGCACAGGTCAGCACAACACCACTCAGCTTTGCCTTGAACTTATTGAAAAAAATATACAAAACGGCGACAAGATACTTGACCTTGGCTGCGGAAGCGGTATTCTTTCAATTGCAGGCTTGCTTCTCGGTGCAGGCAGCGCTTCGGCGGTGGACATTGACCAGAATTCCGTTAAAATTGCACTTGAAAATGCAGGAAAGAACCATATTTCCCCCGATATTTACAAGGGCTTCTGCGGAAATATCATTACTGACGAACAGCTGCGCAGTGAAATAGGCGGCGGATATGACATTATTTTCGCAAACATTGTTGCGGACGTTCTCATTGCCATGAGTCCCCTGTTCAAGACCTTTATCAAGCACAGCGGTATCATTATTATTTCCGGCATCATTATTGAACGCTGCGATGAGGTAATGAAGGCTATGGAAGAAAACGGATATAAGCGCATTGAACTGAAAGAAAGCAGCGGATGGGCTGCGGCGGCTTTTACCAATCTTAACTGAAAGGAAGTCAATTGATGAGCAAGGCTAAAAATTACGACAACGAAAGTATTTCAATGCTCAAAGGCGAGGACAGAGTAAGAAAACGTCCTGCCGTTATTTTCGGCTCCGACGATATTGACGGCTGCAAGCATTCGGTATTTGAAATAATCTCCAACTCTATCGACGAAGCAAGAAGCGGTCACGGCGACAAGATAATTGTGACCTATTACAGAGATAAATCAATTGAAGTTGAGGACTTCGGACGAGGCTGTCCTGTTGACTACAACAATGCGGAGCAGCGCTTCAACTGGGAGCTTGTTTACTGCGAGCTTTATGCAGGCGGAAAATATGACAACAACGACTATGAATTCTCCCTCGGTCTGAACGGTCTTGGTGCCTGCGCTACGCAGTACGCTTCGGAATATATGGATGTCGAGGTTCTCCGTGACGGATATAAATACAACCTGCATTTTGAAGAGGGAAAAAATGTGGGCGGACTGCAGAAGGAACCTTACAAGGGCAAAAAAACAGGCACACGCACACGCTGGAAGCCCGACACTCAGGTTTTTACCGACATTGACATTCCCCGTGACTATTTTGAATCGGTACTGAAAAAGCAGGCGGTTGTCAATCCTAAAGTTACCTTTGTTTTCAGATACGAGCTTGTTACCGGCGGCTTTGACGAGGTTTCATTCTTCTATGAAAACGGAATTACCGACTATCTTGAAGAAGTGCTTGGAAACGACGGCATTACAGCTCCCCAGTTCTGCTCCTGCGAGCGCAAGGGCAAGGACAGCGATGACCGTCCCGAATACAAGATGAAGCTTTCCTGCGCATTTGCGTTCTCCAACAAGATAAGCTTTCAGGAATACTACCACAATTCCAGCTTTCTTGAATATGACGGTACGCCCCAGAAGGCTGTACGTCAGGCTTTCCGTTCCTCTATCGACAACTTTATAAAGACAAACAACAAGTACCAGAAAAACGAAAAAGCCGTTAAGGACGATGACATCAGCGACAGCCTTGTGCTTATCTCGTCTACGTTTTCGACTTACACATCATACGAAAATCAGACCAAAAAGGCGATCAACAACAAATCTATCTACGACAATATGGTTGATTTTCTCAAACACACCCTTGAAGTTTACTTCATAGAAAACCCAGAAGAAGCCAACAAGATAGCAGATCAGGTCCTTATCAACAAAAGAAGCCGTGAATCGGCTGAACGCATACGTCAGAACACGAAAAACAACCTTACAAAGCAGATAGACCTTGCAAATATGGTTGAAAAGTTCGTAGACTGCCGCACAAAGGATCTGTCAAGGCGTGAAATTTACATCGTGGAGGGCGACTCGGCTCTCGGCTCCTGCAAAACTGCCCGTGACGCTGAATTTCAGGCTATTATCCCCGTAAGAGGCAAGATCCTCAACTGTCTTAAAGCAGATTACGAAAAAATATTCAAAAGCGAGATAATCACCGACCTTATAAAAGTCCTGGGCTGCGGAGTTGAAGTCAAGACAAAAGCCAACAAGGAGCTTTCCACCTTTAACCTTGCCAATCTGCGCTGGAACAAGATAATCATCTGTACCGATGCGGACGTTGACGGCTTCCAGATAAGAACGCTTATCCTTACAATGCTTTACCGCCTTACGCCTACCCTTATAGAAGAGGGCTACGTTTACATTGCGGAATCTCCCCTGTTTGAGATAACAACAAAGGACAAGACTTATTTTGCATACAACGAAAAGGAAAAAGCGGAAATACTGAAAATGATAGAGGGTCAGAAGTTCAAGCTTGACCGTTCAAAAGGTCTTGGCGAAAACGAGCCGGAAATGATGTCCCTTACTACTATGAATCCCGAAACACGCCGTCTTATCAAGGTAACGCCGGCAGATATGGAGGCAACTTCGGAAATGTTCGAGCTGCTTCTCGGAAACAATCTTGACGGACGTAAGGATTACATTGCCGAATACGGCTACAAATATCTTGAAATGGCAGATATTTCATAAGGTCGGAAAGGAGTTATTCAGAAAATGGCAAAAAGAAAAGACCGCAGCGGTGACAGCGCAAAGAAAATACGGGCTCTTCCCAACGCTTATATAGCAGGCAGCGGCATTGTTGCAGAGGAAGTTATTACAGATACACTTGAAAAAAACTATATGCCCTATGCGATGAGCGTTATCGTTTCCCGTGCGCTCCCCGAAATAGACGGCTTTAAGCCCTCCCACCGCAAGCTGCTTTATACTATGTACAAAATGGGACTGCTTACCGGTCCCAAAACAAAATCCGCCAACATTGTTGGTCAGACAATGAAGCTGAACCCCCACGGCGACGCTGCCATATACGAAACTATGGTACGTCTTTCAAGGGGAAACGAGGCTCTGCTTCACCCCTATGTTGACAGCAAGGGCAACTTCGGCAAGGCTTACTCCAAAAATATGGCTTACGCCGCTTCACGATACACCGAAGCAAAGCTGGACGTTATCTGCAACGAGCTTTTCCGTGATATTGACAAGGACACGGTGGATTTTGTGCCCAATTACGACAACGAGACCGTTGAGCCTACCCTGCTGCCTGCGACATTTCCTACGGTGCTGGTAAATGCCAACGTGGGTATCGCCGTTTCAATGGCAAGCGCCGTTTGCCCCTTCAATCTTGCAGAGGTATGCGAAACTACCATAGGACTTATAAAAAATCCCGAGCATGATATTATGTCTACACTTAAAGGTCCCGATTTCCCCGGCGGCGGATTTATTGTGTATGACGAGCATGAGCTTGCAAATGTATATAAAACGGGCAGAGGTTCCATAAAAATACGTTCAAGATACAATTATGACGCTTCTTCAAACTGTATCGAGATAACACAAATACCGCCCACCACCACCGTTGAAGCCATTATGGACAAGATAATCGAGCTTGTAAAGGGCGGCAAGATAAACGAAGTAAGCTACATCAGAGATGAAACGGACATTAACGGTCTGAAAATTGCTATTGACATCAAGAAAAGCATTGACCCCGACAAGCTGATGAAAAAGCTGTTCAAAATGACGCCCCTTGAAGACGCTTATTCCTGCAACTTCAACATTCTTATCGGCAGCGTTCCAAAGGTAATGGGAG
Source organism: Oscillospiraceae bacterium (assembly GCA_051881775.1). Classification (GTDB taxonomy): domain Bacteria; phylum Bacillota; class Clostridia; order Oscillospirales; family Ruminococcaceae; genus UMGS363. Next base: position 20,970 of record JBJEQN010000121.1, read on the forward strand.
TAAGGGAAATTCTTGAAGAATGGGTGGCTTTCCGCCGTGAATGTGTAAAAAGGCGCACATACTTTGAGCTTTCAAAGAAAAAGGACAAGCTGCATCTTCTCAAGGGTCTGCAAAAAATACTTCTTGACATTGACAAGGCTATCCACATCGTAAGGGAGACCGAGGAGGAATCGGAGGTCGTTCCCAACCTTATGATAGGCTTCGGGATTGACGAAACACAGGCGGAATACGTTGCCGAAATAAAGCTTCGTCATCTTAATAAGGAGTATATTCTCAACCGAATTGCGGATATTGAACAGCTTGAAAAGGATATAGCCGAAATGGAAGGTATCCTTAAAGACGATAAAAAGATAAAGCAGATAATCATTGACGAGCTGAACGATGTTATCAAAAAATATCAGCAGCCGAGAAAAACTCTGTTTATCTACACAGCCGGAGAGGAGGACGAACCCGAAGAGGACGATACGCCCGACTTCCCTGTTACGCTGTTCCTTTCCAAGAGCGGCTATTTCAAGAAGATAACGCCCCAGTCTCTGCGAATGTCAAGTGAACAGAAGCTGAAAGAAGGCGACGTTATTTCCGATATTGTGGAAACGACCAACCGCAGCGACCTGCTTTTCTTTACGGATAAGTGTCAGGTGTATAAGGCAAAGACTTCACAGTTCAAAAACACTAAAGCCTCCGAAATGGGTCTGTTTATCCCTGTACAGCTTGGATTTGACGAGGGTGAAAATGTCAAGTCAATGGTGGTTACTTCCGATTACAGCGGTTATCTTATTATGATATTTGCCAACGGAAAGGTGGCAAAGGTCCCGCTTAACGCATATGAGACCAAGACCAACCGAAAGAAGCTTGCCAATGCTTACAGCGGCAAGTCCGAGCTTATAAAGATGTTCCTTGTTACCGACAACACCGACATTCTTATACGGACTACAAACGGTCGTGCTATCGTATTCAACACAGGCATGATACTGCCGAAAGCCACAAGAGATACTATCGGCGTTCAGGCAGTGACCCTTAAAGCAAAGGCTGAAGTGGATAACGCCTTTATCGTTACCGAAGAAATGGCGGAAAGCGTGAAAAAATACACTGTAAAGTCCATTCCTGCCGCAGGTTCTCTTGCAAAAGACCTTGCAGACAGCGACCAGCTTACATTTGAATAAAAAATAACAGCGGCTTTTGCGTTAAATTGCAGAAGCCGCTGTGCTGTTATTCAGATAGCATTTTGTTGAAATCGTCCTCGCTGATAACGGGAATGCCAAGCTCCTGAGCCTTTGTCAGCTTGCTGCCTGCGTCCTCGCCTGCAAGAACATAGGTGGTTTTCTTTGAAACGGAACCCGAAGCCCTTCCGCCGTGGCTCTCGATTATTGCCTTAGCTTCATCTCTTGTCATTGTGGGCAAAGTTCCCGTAAGAACAAAGGTCATTCCTGCAAAACGGTCATCACCGGCTCTATCGGAAACATACTCCATTTTTACGCCCTTTTCACGAAGCGAAGAAATAAGCTCCGTAAAGTGTGGGTCCTTGAACGCCTCCGCAACGTTTTCCGACATGACCTCTCCAAAGCCGTCTATCTCGGCAATTTCTTCCGCAGAAGCCTTCATAATTGCGTCAATGCTGCCGAATTTTTCACAAAGCAGCTTTGCGGCAGCCTGACCGATATTTCTTATGCCTATTCCGAAAATAACACGGTCAAGAGAGTTGTTTTTGGAGTTCTCTATGGCTTTAACAAGGTTTTCAGCGGATTTTTTACCGAAACGTTCAAGAGTTTCAAGCTGTAAAGCTGTTATACTGTACAGGTCGGACACATTTTTGATAAGGTGAGAATCAAGCAGAGCGTTTACAACTGCCTCGCCCATTCCGTCAATGTTCATTGCACCCTTGCTTGCAAAATGGATAATATTTCGTTTAAGCTGTGCAGGACAATCAACATTTGTGCATCTGAGGGCGGCTTCGTCCGCATATCTTACCGTTTCAGCGCCGCAAACGGGACATTTGTCGGGCAGCTTGTACGGAACGGAGTTTTCCTCATGGGAAACGGAGGAAAGCACTTCGGGAATTATCTCTCCAGCCTTGCGGACGGTAATAATATCGCCTATACGAACGTCTTTTTCGGAGATAAACTCCTGATTATGGAGGGTCGCCCTGCTTACGCTTGTTCCTGCAAGAGTTACAGGTTCAAATATGGCAACGGGAGTAATAACACCTGTTCTTCCAACGTTTACTTCAATATCAAGCAGCTTTGTCTGCTTTTCTTCGGGTGGGAATTTATAGGCAACTGCCCATTTCGGCACCTTTGCCGTTGCTCCAAGTTCTGTCCTTTGTGCAAAGTTATCCACCTTTACAACTACACCGTCAATATCAAAGGAGTATTTTTCCCTCATATCGCCTATATACTCTATTCTCTGTTCCACTTCTTCATAGGTTTCAACCAGCTTATAGTCCGCTATGACTTTGAAGCCAAGCTGTTTAAGATAATCAAGGGATTCCTTGTGTGAATTCAGCGTTTTTCCCTCTATCTGCTGAACGTTGAAAACGAAAATATCCAATTTTCTTGAAGCGGCTACCTTAGGGTCTTTTTGGCGCAGCGAACCTGCCGCAGCATTACGGGGGTTTTTGAAGGGAGTTTCGTCATTGTCCTCCTGAATCTCCACCAGCTTGTCAAAGGTGCTTCTGGGCATATAAACTTCGCCTCTTACCTCAAGGAAAGGCAGGGGTTCTTTGATTTTAAGGGGTATTGACCTTATTGTTTTAAGGTTTGCGGTAACGTCCTCGCCGATAAAGCCGTCACCTCTTGTTGAACCTCTTACAAACTCCCCATTCACATATTCAAGGGAAACGGAAAGACCGTCTATTTTCGGTTCAACAACATACTGCGGCTTAACGGTCTCGGTCATGCACCTGTCTGTAAAGGCTTTCACCTGTTCATAGGAGAAGACGTCCTGCAAACTGCCCATCTGTACCTTATGCTCCACCTTTTCAAAGTCGTTAAGGGCTTCTCCCCCGACTCTTTGTGTGGGAGAATTTTTATCCGCAAGCTCAGGGTATTCGCTTTCCAGCTTTTTAAGCTCCTGCATAAGCATATCATAGGTGTAGTCGTCAACTGTGGGGTTGTCCATAACATAATAGTTATAGTTATGCTGTTCTATCTCCGAACGGAGCTTATTTACTTTATCAATAACAGACTGATCCATTTTTATTACTGTTCCTTTCACAAAACATAACACAGGTGAGTGTTTTTATGACTTATAGAGATAAATTGAAATTTATTTTATCCACCATTCCGGCGTTATTTCTCCGAGCCTTACGGTACAACCTGTTGCATAATCAAGCATTATTTCAATATCCTTGTATTTGCCCGACATAAGCTGTACCATAAGTTCACGGCAGGCACCGCAGGGAGCTCCGTTAGAACCGTCCGGCAGAATACAAAGCACTTTATCTATTTCCTGCTCACCATTTGTGATCATATTGAAAATCGCATTTCTCTCAGCACAGATACCCAACGTTGAACAAGTATCAATACACACTCCCGTGTATAGCTTTCCCGACCGTGAAAGAATTGCAGCTGATACTTCTCCGCAAGTAACATACTCTGAGATCCTGCGTTCATTCAGAACTGCTTTAGCAGCTTCATACATTTTATCCCAAATATTATCCATACTTTTTCAACTCCAAATCCCGTTTTTAAGCCTACCCCCGACATATTTCATAGCACTTTACTTCGCATTGTTCATCTGAACCAAATTTTTTCTGTGCCATACAGTTTCTTACATATGTCATACCACTTTTTTCCATAATCTTACCCGAAGCAGGATTATCAACGCAATGACACGCACCTACCTTGTCAAAACCGCATCGGAACAGCTCGCTAAGCACCGCTTTTACCGCTTCGGTCATTATTCCGTTACCCCAATAGTCATATGAAAGCACATATCCTATTTCCGGCACACCAAAGCTGTTTATGCCCACCAAATCAACGCAGCCTATGGGTTCGTCCTTATCCTTTAATGTAATCGCCCAACAATATTCTGCGCCAAGGCACATTTTCAGATACTCTTCCGTTACTTCAATGCTTGTATGCGGATACCAGCGGCAGTATCTTGCAACACGTTCATCATAGGTCCAGTTTTTGTACATAGCTTCTGCATCGTTATCTTTAAACGGACGGAGCACAAGCCTGTCGGTATATAGTGTGTTCATATTAAAACTCCCGATACAATTTGTCACATTAATAAAATTATACCATTTAAGCCTTTAAAAGTCAAATAAAAAACAAAGCCGCTTATAAAAAGCAGCTTTGTAATAGTTAATGTTATTGTATGCTTGATTACTTCTTCAATGTAACCGCATATTCAGCCTTTTCAACGATATTATCGGCAGAAAGACCAAATTCCTTAAGCAGGTCAACGGCAGGACCGGAGTGTCCGAATACATCGTTTACGCCTACCTTTATTACGGGAACGGGGCAGCACTCGGTAACTACCTCTGCAACTGCGGAGCCAAGACCGCCTATAACGCTGTGTTCCTCGGCAGTTACGATAACGCCTGTTTCCTTTGCAGCCTTGCAGATAATATCTTTGTCAATAGGCTTGATTGTGTGCATATTGATAACTCTTGCGGAGATGCCTTTTTCTGCAAGCTTGTCAGCGGCAATACGTGCTTCGTTTACCATAAGACCGGTTGCAATGATAGTAACGTCCTTGCCGTCACGAAGTTCAATTCCCTTGCCAACTTCAAACTTATAGGTAGCCTTGTCGTTGAAAACAGGAACAGCAAGACGTCCAAAACGCATATAAACAGGACCGTTGATGTTAAGTGCAGCTTCAACAGCAGCCTTTGCTTCAACATCGTCGGCAGGATTGATAATAGTCATTCCGGGGATAGTTCTCATAAGGGCAATATCCTCGTTGCACTGGTGGGTCGCGCCGTCTTCACCAACGGAAATTCCTGCGTGGGTTGCGCCTATCTTAACGTTAAGGTGAGGATAGCCGATAGAGTTACGCACGATCTCAAATGCTCTGCCAGCTGCGAACATTGCGAAAGAGCTTGCGAAAACCTTTTTGCCTGTTGTGGAAAGACCTGCTGCAATGCCCATCATATTAGCTTCGGCAATTCCGCAGTCGATAAAACGCTCGGGGTGAGCCTTCTTGAAAATACCCGTCTTTGTAGCTGCAGCAAGGTCAGCGTCAAGCACGATCAGATCTTCATATTTATCGGCAAGCTCGGCAAGCGCTTCGCCGTAGCTTTCTCTTGTAGCCTTTTTGATTACATCTGCCATATTCTTAGTCCTCCAAGCTTTCTAAAGTTTTCTTGAGTTCGTCCATAGCCTGAGCATACTGTTCCGCATTGGGAGCGGTGCCGTGCCAGCCTACCTGATTTTCCATAAAGGAAACGCCCTTGCCCTTTGTGCTTGTCATTACGATAGCAACAGGCATACCGTTTATCTTCTCTGCTTCGTCAAATGCACGTTCAATATCGTCAAAATCGTGAGCTTTCATTGTTATAACGTGCCAGCCGAATGCAGCAAACTTGTCCGTAATAGGCATAGGAGAACATACATCTGTGATCTTACCGTCGATCTGAAGTCCGTTGTTGTCAACGATAGCAACAAGATTGTCAAGCTTATTGTGAGCGGCAAACATTGCAGCCTCCCAGACCTGACCTTCTTCGATCTCACCGTCGCCGAGCACAGCATAAACCTTATAATTTGCGCAGGACAGCTTTCCGCCGAGAGCCATACCGCAGGCAGCGGAGATTCCCTGTCCGAGAGAGCCTGTGCTCATATCAACGCCGGGTGTGCCCTTCATATCGGGGTGACCCTGGAGCATTGCGCCTATATGGCGGAGAGATTTAAGCTCGGAAGCGTCAAAATAGCCTTTTTCCGCAAGTACGGAATAAAGTGCAGGTGCGCAGTGACCCTTTGAAAGTACAAGTCTGTCTCTTTCGGGCATTTTAGGATTCTTGGGATCAACATTCAGCTTTGCAAAATAAAGATAGGTCAGCAGGTCGCAGATAGAAAGCGAACCGCCCGGATGACCGGATTTTGCGTTATAAACCCCCTCGATAACTCCCATTCTGACCTTGCAGGCAGTTTTTTCAAGTTGTTTTCTTATAGTTGCATCCATTGTAATACCTCCGTATTTTTTATAACGCTTTGATTTACAAAGCATTCATTACATAATATAAAGCCTCGGCAACAGCGCCGTTGTCGCAATCCGCCTTTGTAACGAAGGAAGCCGCTTTTTTAACGCATTCCTGAGCGTTTGACGGTGCAATTCCTATATCCGCATACTCTATCATTTCAAGGTCGTTGTCAAAATCTCCACAGGCAGCCACTATCCAGCCGTTACGTCTGTATATTTCCATAATTTTCTTCAGGGCAGCGCCCTTGGAGCAGCCCCGAGGCAGTATTTCGTAAAAAAACTTGCTTGAACGCACAAAAGTGACCTTATCGTTATTGTGTTCCCTGACATACTCCATCAGTTCGTTTATTTTCTCAAACGATGAAGCAAAAAGCATCTTGCACCAGCCGTTGGGAGAGATATTGCCAAGCTCCTCAAGGCGGTATCCGTCCTTTGCATAGGAAATATCAAGGTGATATTCCTCCTGTATACTCATCTGCGGCACAAGTATCTCATCGCTGAGGTCTATTTCTCCGCCTACTTCGGGGAATTTCTCAAAAATATCCTTTACCGTTTCATAAGCGGAGGGGTCAACAAATTCCTGCCATGCAAAACGGTTTTCTGCACAATCGTAAATGCCTCCGCCATTGCAGACGATAGCAGGCTCGTCCAGGTCAAGTGGTTCAAAATACCGCATTGCAGACTGGACAGAACGCCCCGTAGCAACGGAAAAATGTCCCCCGAAACGCCTGAACACATCAATAGCATCAAGATCCTTCGGGTTGAGTTTTTTATTTGCCGGAAGCAAGGTACCGTCCAGATCCGTTATAAACATAACGTTTGATAAATTCTTCATAACAATGATCCTATATTACAGCTTTCTCATTTTATTAAGCACCGTCTGAAAATAATCGGGCAGTTCGCTGTCAAATTCATAATACTTCCCGTCAACAGGGTGAACAAAGCCTATTTTCTTGGCGTGAAGGCATTGACCTTCACACAGCTTAGAAGGCTTGCCGTAAACATCATCGGCAAACACAGGATGTCCTATATACGACATATGAACTCGTATCTGATGGGTTCTGCCTGTAAAGAGTTTTAACTTTATAAGTGTATATCTGTTAAATTCTTCAAGAACTGTATATTCAGTCTTGGCAGGCTTAGAATTTTTATCGGTAACGCACATTTTCTTTCTGTCAACAGGGTGCCGACCAATGGGAGCTTCAACAACTCCGCTTGGTTCCTTAAAACGTCCGCAGACAACAGCCTGATATTCCCGTGTAAAGCTGTGTGCCTTTATCTGTTCTGCAAGTCCAAGATGCGCTTTATCTGTCTTGGCAACGATAAGCAGACCGCTTGTGTTCTTATCTATACGGTGAACAATGCCGGGACGTATCACTCCGTTAATTGAAGAAAGCCTGTCCTTGCAATGGTACAAAAGAGCATTGACAAGAGTACCGCTGTAATTTCCTGCCGCAGGGTGAACAACCATTCCCTTGGGCTTATTGACCACAAGCAGATCGTTATCCTCGTAAACTATGTCAATGGGGATATTTTCCGGCTTTACGTCAAGCTCAACAGGCTCGGGAACAATGACTGTTACGTTATCCCCGTTTTTTACCGAGCAGCTTTTGGAAACAGCTTTGCCGTTTACGGTCACACCGCACTCAGTGATCAGCTTCTGTATCATTGAACGTGTCAAATCACTCTGATTGTCGCTTATCCACTTGTCAACTCTCACCTGCTCGCCGTCTGAAAGGTTATCAACGGTAAAAATCAGCTCATCCATTGCTTTCTTTCACCTTTGAATCGAAAAATATGACGTATATCACAAGGCATATTGCACCGAGAACAACGCAAATGTCCGCAAAATTGAATATAGCAAAGTTAAACAACCTTACTTCAAGATAATCGACTACATATCCCAGCCGTATCCTGTCTATAAGATTTGCAATACCGCCTGCAATGACCGCCGAAACGCTTATCATCATAAACGGGTGCTTCTTTTTATCCCTTACCGCCCATACGGACAGCGCAATTATCAGCGCCGAGGTAAGGACTATCAGAAATATTCTTGCTCCGCTGAAGCTGCTGAATGCGGCTCCGAAATTCTGAACATAACGGAATCCGAGAATATCGGTATCTCCGATTTTGATAAAATCCATAGTTCCCACGGGCATTAATTCCGTTACCGCCCAGTATTTTATCAGCTGGTCGGCAGCAATAAGAACAACTGCAATAATAATTGAAATAATCAGCATATTTACACAAATCAATGTAAGCCGCCGTTATTCACGGCAGCCTACACCGCCTTATTTTATTTTGAAACTTCTTCGGCACATCTGCTGCAAAGTGTGGGGTGAAGAACGCTCTTGCCTACAGTTTCGGAATACATCCAGCAGCGCTCACACTTCTGACCGGAAGCCTTTTCAACGCTGTAGGTAAGTGTATCAGCAAAATACTCGCTCTTGAAGTCCCCTGCTGCATCGCTTACAACAGCAACATCGGACACGATAAATACCTTTTTGAGCAGATCTGCATACTCGTTCAGCTTTGCTTCCATAGCAGCGTCGCCGTTAACGTGGATAACTACCTTTGCTTCAAGGGAAGCGCCGATGAACTTTTCGGTTCTCTTGACTTCCAGTGCCTTTGTTACGTCTGCACGGAGCTGATAGATCATATTCCACTTTTCGGTAAATGCTTCGTCAACATTTACTTCGATAACAGAGGGCATCTCGTTCATCATAATGCTTCTTGTATCATCGGAAGCGGAATGAGGCATATACTTCCATATTTCCTCGGCAGTAAATGCCAGAACAGGAGCAATAAGTCTTGAAACTGCGCTTATGATATAGTACATAGCGGTCTGTGCAGCACGTCTGTCAAGAGATTTTTCTCCTGTGCAGTAAAGTCTGTCCTTAACAATGTCAAGGTAGAAGTTGGACATATCGGTTACGCAGAAGTTGTGTATGCTGTGAACGACAATGTGGAAGTCAAATGCGTCATAAGCAGCCTTACACTTTTCAATAAGAGCGTTCAGCTTAACAAGCGCCCATTTGTCTATCTCATGAAGCTGGTCTACGGGAACAATATCCTTTTCAACATCAAATCCCTGATTGTCGCCTAAGTTACCGAGAATAAATCTTGCGGTATTTCTTATCTTCTTATAGGTATCGGTAAGCTGCTTCAGTATTTCCTTGGAAATTCTTATATCAGCGTGATAATCGGAGGAAGCTACCCACAATCTGAGGATATCTGCGCCATACTGCTCGGTCACTTCGCTGGGGTCAACGCCGTTTCCGAGTGACTTGTGCATAGTTTTACCCTCGCCGTCAACTACCCAGCCATGGGTGCAGACAGCCTTGTAAGGCGCACGTCCGTAAATTGCGGAGGAAGTGAGCAGCGAAGACTGGAACCAGCCTCTGTACTGGTCTGCGCCTTCAAGGTAAAGGTCAACGGGAGTATCGAAGCCTCTTTCTTCCATAACAGCCTTGTGAGTTACGCCGCTGTCAAACCATACGTCAAAAATATCCTTTTCCTTCACAAATTCGCTGCAGCCGCACTCGCACTTTATTCCTTCGGGGATAAAGTCCTTAGGGTCATGGATATACCATGAATCGGAGCCTTCTTTTCTGAACATTTCGGAAATTGCGGCAATGGTTTCATCGGTAACTATGGGCTTTCCGCAGTCCTTGCAGTATACCACAGGGATAGGAACACCCCATGTTCTCTGTCTTGAGATACACCAGTCGCTTCTGTCGCTTACCATTCCCTTAATGCGGTCCTCGCCCCATTCGGGTATCCACTGAACGTCCTCAATAGCCTTGATTGCTTCGTCCTTGAAGCCCTTTACGGAGCAGAACCACTGTTCTGTTGCTCTGAAAAGTACGGGATTCTTACATCTCCAGCAATGAGGATACTGGTGGACGATCTTTTCAAGGGCGAAAAGTGCGCCGCTTGCTTCAAGATCCTGTGCAATTACCTTGTTGGAATCGGTGGTGGAAAGTCCTGCGTACTTGCCTGCTTCGGCGGTCTGGATTCCCTTTGAATCAACAGGAACAACGATGCCGATCTCGGGGTACTTCTTGCAGACTTCAAAGTCGTCAACACCGAAGCCGGGAGCTGTGTGTACGCAGCCAGTACCGCTTTCAAGGGTTACATGGTCGCCTACGATAACAAGAGAATCCCTGTTCATAAACGGATGAGCCGTCTTGATATATTCCAGCTCCTTGCCGGTAAATGAACCAACAGTAGTGTAATCTTCGATCTTTGCGGCAGCCATTGTAGGCTTTACAAGCTCTGCTGCCATAACGTAATTTTCGCCGTTTGCCTGAACAACAGTATATTCATACTCGGGACCAAGGCATATAGCCAGGTTTCCGGGAAGAGTCCATGTGGTGGTTGTCCAGATAACGAAATATGTCTTGTCAAGGTCAAGACCAAGAGCGGTAAACTT